>JBBRKB010000206.1:0-6946 GCA_038218385.1 Cytophagales bacterium
ACCGTACAGCAACATTCTTCGCACCGGCACTTTTCTGCCCTTGCTATCACAATACTGCGCAGATGGATTTGATGCGGGCAAAGATCCCAAGACCATTCTCAATAAATTCTTTAAAGAGCTTATACCAAAAGCAACGCGCAAGGAACAGTTTGACTTGCTTTTCAATTTCATTCAATATGCCGAGCGTCAGGTCGTTTTGTTTGACTCTATTGAAGATGCCAGCTTTGCCGAAATCAACAATATGAACGGAAGTGGCACATTGCCCGCCACCTTGCTTCGCACTACCACGGAAGGGCTGACTGATCAACTAAAAAGAAAACTTGAAAACTTTAGTGTGCGCCTGGTACTCACGGCTCATCCTACACAATTTTATCCGGGCAATGTTTTGTCCATCCTCAACGATCTTGAGCTTTCGATAAAAGAAAATCACTTTGAACATATCAACCTGTTGTTAAAGCAACTGGGCAAGACCGCATTCTTCAACCGTGAAAAACCTACACCTTATGATGAAGCCGTTAGCCTCGGCTGGTTTTTAGAAAATGTTTTTTACCATGTCATCCCCAACATCATCACGCGGGTGGTGGAAGGACTAAAAATGGACATTCAGGACTGGAAGAATTTCGACTTGATAAAAGTTGGCTTCTGGCCAGGGGGTGATCGTGATGGCAATCCTTTTGTCACGCATGATATTACGATACGCGTAGCCAAACATCTTCGTGTAACATTGTTAAAATGCTACCACCGCGATCTACGCATATTAAGAAGAAGACTTACGTTCACAGGTGTTGACTCCATCATTCAGGAAGCAGAACGAAAAATATACAGTGTGGCCTATGGCCAGGGATTAGGTGACTCCTATAATTCACCAGAGGAGTTACTTACCCATCTTCAGCAAGCCAGAAAAATACTTATTGAATCACATGATGGGTTATTCCTCAACCTACTGGATTCATTTATTTTAAAAGTAAACATATTCGGCTTTTACTTCTCCACCATGGACATTCGGCAAGACAGCCGCAAACATGCCTACGCCTGGAATGCCATTTTGAAAACCCTTGCCGACAAGCAGAAGAAGGTAAAAGAATTCGACAAACTTTCACAGGAAGATCAAATTGACACGCTGTTAAAACTTCGGTTCAAACCTTCTTCATTAAAATTTGAAGACCCCTTTATTACTGAGCTAATCAACAGTTTCGAGATAATTGGAGAAGTGCAAGCGCTTAACGGCGAGGATGGATGCCATCGTTACATTATCAGCAATTGCCAATCGGCACTGGATGTGATCCGCGTTTTCCAGTTGGGCAATCTTATTCTCTCAAAAGATGATAAGTTACCGCTGGATATCATTCCGTTGTTTGAAACGATTGAAGATTTAAAGAATGCACCGGCTATTATGCAAGCGTTGTACAAAGTGCCGGCCTATAAAGAACACTTAAAAAGAAGAGGGAGCAAGCAAACCATTATGCTGGGTTTCTCTGACGGCACAAAAGATGGCGGCTACCTGCGTGCCAACTGGTCGATCTTCAGAGCAAAAGAAGAACTAACAGAAATCACTCGCGAAAATGGTTTCCTAGCCGTGTTCTTTGACGGGCGCGGTGGACCTCCGGCACGTGGCGGTGGAAACACGCACGACTTCTATGCTTCGCTAGGTGACACCATTGAAGATCGTGAAGTTCAGATCACCATTCAGGGTCAGACGATAAGTTCAAACTTTGGCAAGCCTGATTCTTGTCAATTCAATCTTGAGCAATTGCTTTCTGCAGGCATTGAAAATGATGTTTTCTCCAATAAGAAAAATCATTTGGATGAAAAACAAAAAACGTTGCTTGAATCGCTCGCGCACGAAAGCCACAAGTCGTATTTAGATCTTAAGAACCATCCCAAGTTTGTCCCGTACCTGGAGAATGTAACGCCACTTCCTTATTTTGGCGAAACCAATATTGGCTCGCGTCCGGTGAAAAGAAGCGGAAGCGATACGTTGAAATTTGAAGACCTCCGCGCTATTCCCTTTGTTGGATCATGGGCGCAGATGAAACAAAACATTCCTGGTTTTTACGGTGTGGGTACGGCCTTAAAAGAAATGAAGAAGAAAGGCAAAATGAAAGACGTGAAAGAATTGTATAAGCACTCCTTATTATTCAGAACGTTGCTAAGCAATAGCATGATGTCGCTCACGAAAACATATTATCCTGCTACGGCCTACCTATCAAAAGACAAAGAGTTTGGTGCGTTTTGGAAAAAGATGTATGCAGAATATGAATTGTCGCTCGAAATGATTCTCGAGGTTTCTGGCCTGAAAGAGTTGATGCAAAACAATCCACTCAACCGCGACTCCGTAAAATTGCGTGAGAAAATTGTACTGCCCCTCATCACCATTCAGCAATATGGATTGCAACAATTGCGAAACATGGAAGGAACAGAGAAGCAGTATGAGAAGAACTACCGTAAACTGGTGATGCGCTGCATGTTTGGAATTATCAATGCTGCACGGAATTCTGCTTAGGTATTTTTAAACCAAGTAAAATAAAATCCATGCGTGTTTCTATTACCAAATTGATTGGAGTTAATTCTTTTATCATCTTAGGATTTATGGTAGCAAATTCACTTATATGTCCTGCAGGATTCTCTGGAGGTGAATGTGTCAAAAAGTTGGATAATAAAATTTTTGTTTACCAAATGGTTATCTATTTAATTTTATCAGGACTTTTGATCTTTTTCAGAAAAGTAAAATGGCCAATTCTAGCAGTGGGATTCTTGGGGACAATAATTTTTTATATTGTGGCAGCAACTGTGCACAGCATTACAAAAGCCGGAATATTTGGATAAGGGCTACAACCTGGAATTGGCAATAATTTTTTAGCTTGCATTAAAACCAACGCCTTAATTCTGATGGAAGAAATACTCTACGATTCAGTTCCCACATTGGATCTTGCCGATTTCAATAAAGCCGATACAAAACAAAAATTCGTTGCCGACCTCGGCGCAGCGTATACTAACATTGGTTTTGTTGCCATTCGAAATCATTTTCTTAATCAGGAGATTCAAGAAGAACTGTACTCCTCCATCAAAAAATTCTTTACGCTACCCGATGCAGTAAAGCAAAAATATGAAGTGCCCGGTCTTGCCGGACAACGAGGCTATACCTCAAAAGGTAAGGAACATGCCAAAGGAAGAAACACTGGCGACTTAAAAGAATTCTATCATGTCGGCCAGGAGTTGGCTGATGATGAGCTTGAAGCGGAAGAATATCCTCCCAACGTTTGGCCTTTTGAAATTCCTGAATTCAAGCACGCATCCGTTAACGCTTTCATGGCACTTGAGCGTACCGGCACGCTCATGCTCCAGGCCATTGCGCTCTACCTGGAATTACCTGAACATTATTTTGATGAACGTATCAAGAATGGTAACAGCATACTTCGCCCCATACATTACTTTCCTATAGAAGATCCCACTTCAGTTCCTGCTGATGCAGTGCGCGCAGCAGAGCATGGTGACATCAACCTCATCACGTTGTTGATGGGCGCAAGTGCAAGTGGACTGCAAGTGTTACGCAGAGATGGAAAATGGATTCCCATCACGGCACTTCCTGATCAACTGGTGGTAAATGTTGGCGACATGCTGGAACGTCACACCAATAAAAAATTAAAGTCTACCATACACAGAGTAGTCAATCCACCGGTTGAGTTAATGAACACGCCACGCTACTCTATTCCGTTCTTTATGCATCCACGATCCGAGATGGATTTGTCATGCCTCGCTAAATGTGTAGATGCAGAAAACCCAAAATCATTTGATGACATTACGGCTGGTGAATTCCTCAACCAGAGACTTGCCGAAATTGGTTTAAAAAAATAATTGACCAACACGTTCCTTGTTTAAGAAAGTACGAAATATCATTTTTCTTAAGGACATATTTTTATTGTCCCTTACAACCTTTGGAGGTGCCACTGCTCACATTGCTCATTTTCAAAAAACACTTGTCAACAAGCGTGGCTATTTGACTGAAGACGATTTGATGGAATTAAATTCCCTTTGTCAAATTATTCCCGGCCCCACAAGTACGCAGACCCTAACCGCTATTGGCTTTAAAATGGGAGGACCAAACCTGGCCTACCTTACCCTATTGATTTGGATGCTTCCTGCTGTGACCTTTATGACTGCAGCAGCCATACTGATGACAGACATTCAACAAAAAAGTTGGTCCTTGGAATTTACCCGCTTCATACAACCCATGGCTGTAGGTATTGTAAGCTACGGTGCATACAAGATCACTTTGAAGACTGTTAAAACGAAAACAGGTATTGCCATTATGATAGTCGCAGCTGTTTTGTCCTATTTGTTTCAAACCCCTTTTATATTTCCTGTTATTTTAATTTTATCGGGCTTGGTTACAGCCATTAAATACAAGGCACAGCCCAAGGAAGAAAAAACGAAGATCAATATTATCTGGTCCAATTTCCTTTTATGGGCTGGCGTTCTAGTATTTGCTGCCGTGATGGGAGGCCTAACCAAGTCAATGCCTATTAGTAAACCCATTCGGCTATTTGAAAATTTCTATCGTAACGGTAGCCTGGTGTTTGGTGGCGGACAAATATTAGCACCGATGTTGTACACCGAGTTTGTTCAATATGCTCCCAAAAATGATTTAAAAGCTCATCTTACTTCTGAAGAGTTTCTTTCTGGTTATTCCGTTGCCCAAGCCATACCCGGCCCTGTGTTTTCATTCAGTGCCTACATTGGCGCCCTCTCCATGCGCGAGTACGGACTGTCGGGCGAAATTTTAGGCGGCATTCTCGCCTCCCTCGGCATTTTTCTACCGGGTACCTTTCTTATATTTTTTGTGATCAGGTTTTGGGAATACTTAAAGAAATTTAGAGTGGTGCGCGCATCACTTGAAGGAATGACTGCAGCATGCTCAGGCTTGATTGCTTCCGCTACCGTTTTAATGTTTCAACCCCTGGACAACACGTTGATCAACTTTATCTTCCCGATAATTACCTTTGCCCTATTGGCGTTTACACGAATCTCGTCACCCATTATTATTCTATTGGGACTGTTGCTCGGTTTTATTCCTGCTACGTGGCTATAAATAAAAAAGCCCCGACAAAATGCCGAGGCTCATATTTATTTTCTTAATAAATTAGTTCAACCTAAAGGTAATGGGCAAAACCATCTTCTGTCTTACTGGCTTACCTCTTTGTTTCCCTGGCTTCCATTTGGGAGATTCCTGAACAACTTTTACGGCTAGCTCATCACAGCCAGCACCTATTCCCTTCATCGCTCTTACATCAACGATAGAACCGTCTTTGTTAATAACGAACTCCACAAACACTTTTCCTTCTATACCCATGCGGCGAGCTTGTGCAGGATATTTGCCAGCCATCTTCTTACCTACATACTCATAGAAAGCACTTATCCCTCCTACTGGCGCTGCAGATTCTTCCACAACCAAGAAAATTTCATTTGGATCTTCTTTCTCAACTTCCTGAGGTTGGATGGCAATCACTTCCACTTTTGTGTCTTCGGTGATTTCATTATCCATGTTGATCTCAATCTCCTCTTCTATTTCTTTATCATCGGGAACTTCAATGATTTGGGGTTGCTGGATTTTTGGTGGTGGTGGTGGTGGCTGTTCTGTAGGAGGTACTTCCATCACTTCTTCAAATTCATTTTGGCTCCGACCGAGGTCACCAAGGTCATTTTCGTCATGTTTTTTGTATTCGAATGCCATCACCGCAATGATCAAACTCACAACAAGGCCAATGTTGAAAAACAAGCCTGCTTTTTTGGTAAGATCTGCTTTATCTGTCTTTTTCGCTTCCATAGTTTAAATAATTATAGCAATAGAATTCCAAAGTTATAAAAAGGTCACACTTTTAAAATAAAAAAGTAAAGGGTTTATTTCCGTGAACCGTAAAATAATGTGATAAAAAAAGTGGGATATAAAGAATAATGTTTCGCATTTGGCATTAGTTCGACTCCTCCAGGGTAGGCATCTAACAAAAATCCGGCTTCAAAGCCTGTAACTTGCTGTTTGGCAACTCCTAGTTCAAAATTTACAGCGGCTTTCACATTACCTCCAAGTTTCAATTTTGACTGTCCAATTCCTTCAAAAAGCCTTCCTGTTCCGTATATGTTGTTAAAATCTATGCTGGTATCATATTGTTGGCGAATGGTTTGTCCACCAAATCCACCATCACCACCTCTTTCGATATAATATGGAGCCACGATACCTAACGATGGCCCGGCAGCAAATACGGCCTTCACCTCCACACCTTGTTGCGGCGCTTTTTTAAACAGGATAAAATCCCGTCCATACTGAAACCTAAACGCGTAGAGGTCATTGTTTTTTGCGAAGATGAACACGTTTCCTGTTTGGTTGGAGTTTTCCCGCCGCTCTTGCGGATGCTTCACGTTCATGATCTCTACACCATATGTTTCCAATTGGTTTTCTCCAAGCTTTCGGGCCTTTTTAAAGACAAATCCCCCTATCAGTCCACCAGCAGTATTTTTGTTAACGCCCCAGATAAATTCCGATTGGTATTCATAGCTGTCGAGTGTTTGTGCTGAGGATGCGAGAACCATGCACAGCCCACCCAGTAACAAACCAAAAAATTTAACCGAACCCTGCATGAGAATTTAAATGTTTCTTAAACTTAATGGAAATAAGTAAAATTTATTCTTCAAACGAAAACAAAAATTGAAAGTGTATTGCAATATCGAGAATTCATTTCTATAACATGCTCTGTTAGATCTTTATTACGTTCTTAAGTTGCTGATAATCAATATCGAAATGAGAACCATCATAAAATGCTTTCCGGTCATTTATGAGAATAACCTGCGGGGACTCATGTTCGATCTGAAAATATTCGGCAATGGCATTTGAGATTTCCCGATAGGTAATGAGGTCAAGAAAGTAAGGAACTACGGTATCCATTTCTCCCTC
>JBBRKB010000207.1:0-6943 GCA_038218385.1 Cytophagales bacterium
GAGCCGCTTGTTTCCAACTCCTACAGACGATCGACCACACGATTTGGTGTACAGGTGAGATTTAATTTGGCGCAGTAGCGTGGAGATTGGATAGCGGGCTTCTCCAAAAACTATTTTAATTTCTGGCCTCATCCCTGACTACCGGCAGGCAGGCCTGCCCTTCTCCAATGGGAGAAGAATTTTGGAAGTTTTTAGAGAAGCCCTTTTCCCATTCGTTCGCACTTTAAAAAATTCCGGCTATTTTTGGGCTCATTTTAATCTAACGCACGCCATGAATATTCCAACCGATCTTCGTTTTACAAAAGACCATGAATGGATAAAAATTGAAGGGGATAAAGCCACGGTAGGCATTACCGATTTCGCTCAAGGCGAACTGGGTGATATTGTGTATATCGACATTACCACGGTAGGACAAGAAGTGGCGCAACATGAGGTATTCGGTTCTGTGGAAGCTGTGAAAACTGTATCTGATCTTTTCATGCCTTTAAGCGGAAAGGTGTTGGAAGTAAATCCCGTTCTTGATAAGAGCCCGGAAAAAGTTAACGAAGATGCATACAACGAAGGCTGGATGGTGAAGATTGAAATCACCCATGCCTCAGAAGTAGATGGTCTTCTTACAGCAGATCAATACAAAGAACTAATTGGCCAGTAAAATGTTTAAGAAATAGTTTTAGCCTATTTCTTTTCCAACACCTTCAGCACATGATCGAACTACCCGTTATTCCCAAAGAAGAAATAAGAAAAAAAAAGCCCGACTGGTTGCGTGTTAAGCTACCTATTGGCCCCGACTACGCACGCGTGCGCAAGCTGGTCGACCATTATAAACTTCATACCATTTGCGAAAGCGGCAATTGCCCCAACATGGGCGAATGCTGGGGTGCAGGCACAGCTACTTTCATGATTCTTGGAAATATATGTACACGCAGTTGCTCTTTCTGTGCCGTTGCTACAGGAAGGCCAACCGAATATGATATGGAGGAGCCGAAGCGGGTTGCCGAAGCGATCAGGTTAATGGAAGTGAAGCATGCCGTCATTACCTCTGTGAATCGCGATGAACTAAAAGACAAAGGTGCTGAGGTGTGGTATCAAACCGTTATAGAAACAAAAAAAATTAGTCCTGAAACCACCATTGAAACTTTAATACCGGATACCAAAGGTAACTGGGATGCACTCTATAGAATGATTGAAGGTGGACAAGAAGTGGTGTCACACAATATGGAAACTGTGAGCAGACTGTATCGCAATGTAAGACCACAAGCCAAATACGATCGCAGCCTTGAGCAAATCAAACGCATTCGCGAAGCAGGCATGCGCACAAAATCCGGCATCATGTTAGGGCTAGGGGAAACAAAAGAAGAAATATTCAAAGCGATGGATGACCTGGTAGAAAATGGTTTGCTCATTCTTACACTGGGACAATATTTACAACCCACTAAACTTCATCATGAAGTAATCGAATTTATTCATCCGGAAACTTTTGAATTGTATAAAGAAGAGGGGTTGAAAAAAGGATTGCGTTACGTTGAGTCAGGTCCGCTTGTGCGTTCCTCTTATCACGCTGAGCGGCATGTGAATGTGCCTATGTGAGGAATCTTCATTTCACATAAATGTTCTATTCCGTAATCGAAAAATTATAATTAGTCTGGCACTATGCGCGCCTCACGGTTTGCAATTTCCCACGCTGTATAAAAAATACATTGTGCGCGTTTCATCAAAAGGGGAAAATCAATCTTGCTGACTTCATCGCTGGGCTTGTGATAATCTTCGTGAATACCATCAAAATAAAAAATAATGGGAATGTTGTTTTTGGCAAAGTTCCAATGGTCAGACCGATAGTACAATCTTTCAGGGTGATTCTCATCATTGTAGGAGTAATCAAAGTCAAGCTTCATGTACGTTCTGTTCATTCGTTCATTCAAGGCATGCAACTCAGATGAAAGTTTGTCAGATCCAATGACATATACATAATTATCATTGTCTTTGTGCTTCGCGTCCCTTCGACCGATCATATCAATATTTAAATCCACTACAGTTTGCGACAATGGAAACACCGGGTGCTGCGTGTAATATTCAGATCCTAATAAACCAATCTCCTCCGCGGTGAAGGTCATAAACAACATACTCCGCTTTGGGCCATGGCCGTCTTTCTTTGCTTGCGCAAATACCTTTGCCAGCTCCATAACGGCCACGGTACCCGATCCGTCATCATCAGCACCATTATTTATTAGATCACCCGTACCACTCTGCTTCTTTCCAATGTGATCGAAGTGTGCCGTGATGATCACTACTTCATCCTTTTTCTCATTGCCTTCCAGAAACCCTAAAACATTTTCGGTTTTAACCGTAATCAAGTCTATACCCACTTTGTATCGTAGGGTTGATGTTGGTATTTTTTTAAGGGCTTTCTTTTTTGAATCTGTGGCTGCAATGGCCAGCAATTTATTGGCCGATGTAAGGGTAAGACTTTCCGCAACCTTTGTGGAAATGGTAAACATACCTGCCTGCAAAGTTTCTGGCTTTGGTTTTTTTAAACTTAGTGCCTTATGGGAAACAACATTTTTCGCCTGCACATTAAATCTTTTAAAATCAGCTTCCGTGTCCGTGTTCCACATCAAAACCATTTTGGCTCCACGCTCTCGCGCCATTGCTACCTCGGGAACATTGTACATACGGTTTTCAGTTATGCGCAAGAGCACAGCCTTATCCTTAACATCTACCTGGTCGAAGTCTTCTTTCCTACCAAAGCCCACATACACCAGCGGCAATGAAACTTCACCATTGGAATCAGCATTGCCATAATAAGCAACCTGTTCAAAATTTTTGAACGTCTCTGCGCCAGACTTAATGTAGGTTTCCCCCTGCTCAGTTCTATACAAATAAACAGGCTGATAATATCCTTCTTCAGCAGGTCCTTTCAACCCCAGTTCTTCAAAATGGTTGCTGATAAAAGCCGCTGCCATTTTTTGTCCACGCTTGCCTGTTTCGCGACCTTCCATTGCATCGGAAGCCAGAATGGATAAATATTCTTTTAATTCATCGTTTGATATCTGTTCACCATATTTTTTAACAACAGGGTCTTGCGCCTGTATGAGCGTGAGGCACATCCATGCCATACATGATAACCCCGCTCTCCTCCACGAAAAATAGCTCATTAAAATTTAGAATAAGTTGGTCAATAATGTTTTAAATCGATTTAGGTGTTCAAATATAAAATTTAGGATTTGAATTGTAATAGTGGTGAGGCGCCAACTCTTTTTTTAGCTACTTACAGCAATATATCTTGCCACTCATTTACCTTTGCCACTAGAAAAACGAAACCACTACTTTGATGAATACGGACTCCCAATACATTGAAAAATTTGAGTCGCGACATATAGGACCCGATGATGCACAAGTGCGTGAAATGCTTGAGGTGATCAATGCTAAATCGGTAGACGATCTAATAAATCAAACAATACCTGATAAAATCAGACTGAAAAGTCCGCTTGCGTTGCCAGATTCACAATCAGAATACGAGTTTCTTAAATCATTCAAAACACTCGCATCTAAAAATAAAATTTATAAATCCTTTATAGGAACGGGATATTACAATTGCATAACGCCTGGTGTTATTTTAAGAAACGTTTTAGAAAACCCAGGGTGGTATACAGCCTACACACCTTATCAGGCAGAAATAGCACAAGGTCGCCTGGAAGCACTCATCAACTATCAAACTATGGTGATGGACCTTACGGGAATGCAAATTGCCAATGCCTCTCTTTTGGATGAAGCAACGGCGGCTGCGGAGGCCATGCATTTATTTTTTGCTTCGCGAAAAGCCAATAAAAAGAACGCGAAGAAATTTTTTGTGTCAGCCCACACATTCCCTCAAACTATTGATGTATTGCGCACGCGGTCAAAGCCCATGGGGATTGAACTCGTCATAGGCTATTTGGATGATGTCGTTGCAAGCGACCCTGATGTTTTTGGTGTGTACATTCAAAATCCAGATAACAATGGTGCTATTCACGATTACACGTCCATCATAGCATCAGCACATGCCAACGATATTTTTGTTGTGATGGGTGCTGACATTATGAGCCTGGTGTTGATGAAATCGCCTGGCGAAATGGGTGCTGACATTGCCATTGGATCAACCCAACGATTTGGTGTGCCGATGGGATTTGGCGGACCACATGCTGCTTACTTTGCCACCAAGGATGAGTTCAAAAGACTTATGCCGGGGCGAATAATCGGAGCATCACTTGACGCCCAGGGGAAGCCGGGCTATCGCATGGCGTTACAAACCCGCGAGCAACATATCCGCAGGGAAAAAGCAACCTCCAACATTTGTACAGCACAAGTTTTATTGTCTGTGATGGCAGGTATGTACACGGTTTATCATGGCCCAACTGGCTTGAAGAAAATTGCATTGCGCATTCATGGCCTCGCACTAGCCTTGTCGGACGGACTAAAAAATTTAGGCCTTCCTCAAGCCAATGAATTTTTCTTTGATACACTAAAGGTTTCCGTCAATAGCAAAGAGGCCGTACGGAAGGAAGCGATAAAACACGAAATCAATTTTAGGTACTTTGATGATAACCATGTCGGTATTTCCATAGATGAAACGACAACGACTGAAGACATTAACACCATCCTTGAATTATTTTCAATAGTGGAAAACAAAAAGGCGCTGAATGTTTCTTTTAATGGCAAACCTATGACTTGGCCAACTGGGTTGATGCGCACGTCATTATGCATGACGCATCCTGCCTTTAACATGCATCACTCCGAGCACGAAATGCTGCGCTATATCAAACGACTGGAGAACAAAGATTTGTCCATGGTGCATTCCATGATATCACTGGGTTCATGCACGATGAAGTTGAATGCCACTGCAGAGATGATCCCCGTTACATGGCCAGAGTTTGGAAACATACATCCCTTTGCCCCACTTGATCAAGCGCAAGGTTATGTTGAAATGTTGACCACACTTGAAAAATGGTTGATGGTGATGACCGGCTTCACGGGCGTATCCCTCCAGCCTAATAGCGGTGCGCAAGGTGAGTACGCAGGCCTCATGACCATTCATGCCTATCATGAAAATAATGGCGACAGCCATCGGAACATTGCCTTGATTCCCGCATCGGCACATGGCACTAATCCTGCCAGTGCAGTGATGGCAGGCATGGAAGTAGTGGTTGTAAAATCAGACAGCGATGGAAAAATAGATGTGGCCGATTTGAATGCCAAGACAGAACAATACAAAGACAAGCTTTCTTGCTTGATGGTGACCTATCCTTCTACGCATGGTGTCTTTGAAGAATCTATTGTTGAGATATGTGATACCATCCATAAGCATGGTGGCCTGGTGTACATGGATGGCGCAAACATGAATGCACAAGTAGGACTTACTTCCCCTGCCAACATTGGTGCCGATGTATGCCATCTTAATCTACACAAAACATTTTGTATTCCACACGGTGGCGGTGGTCCGGGCATGGGACCCATCTGTGTGAATGATAAACTAAAACCTTTCTTGCCAGGTCACGCAGTTGTTACTACAGGAGGAACAAAAGCAATTCACGCTGTTTCTGCTGCGCCTTGGGGAAGCGCAAGTATCCTCACTATTCCGTACGCCTATGTTGCCATGATGGGAGGCGATGGACTTACCAACGCTACGAAGATTGCCATCCTTAATGCCAATTATCTGAAAGACCGATTGGCCAAACATTATCCCATACTTTACACAGGAAGCAACGGACGATGTGCACACGAAATGATTGTTGATTGCCGTGGATTTAAAAAATCAGGAATAGAAGTGGAAGACATTGCCAAGCGATTAATGGACTATGGATTTCATGCCCCTACAGTTTCTTTTCCTGTGGCAGGGACACTTATGATCGAGCCCACTGAAAGCGAACCGAAAGAGGAACTGGATCGGTTCTGCGATGCCTTAATTGAAATTCGAAACGAAATTCGCGAAGTCGAAGAAGGCACAATGGATAAAGTAAACAACGTTTTAAAAAATGCCCCCCACACCGCAGAGGTAGTTATGTCGGATCATTGGAACAGACCGTATAGCCGTGCAAAGGCAGCGTATCCATTACACTTTGTGCGGGAATCAAAATTCTGGCCTTCCGTAAGCCGTGTCGATAGTGCCTATGGTGATCGGAATCTAATGTGTAGCTGCTTACCTATGGAAGCTTTTACGGGTCAAGAAGAAAAGGTAACAGCCTGAAGGGTTCTGCTCCCGTGGATCACTCAACTTACTTTTGGTAACTTACCTTTAGTAAGTTACCTTTGGTGAGTTGCACTTTAAATATGACCAAAAAGAAATTTCCTGTTCTTGTCAATCCATTCCCTGTTGTGGGGTACAATGGCGCAGAATATTTTTGCAATAGAGAAAAAGAAATTAAAGCGTTACGATCTTCCATTATAAACGGCAAGAATATTTCTCTGATTGCGCGAAGAAGAATTGGCAAGTCTTCGCTGCTTGAGCATTTGAAATTTACCCTGCATCAAACCCGTCCGGTTTGGAAAGTGATCTATATCGATCTTATTAAAACCTCATCATTAGAGGATTTATATAAAGTACTCGCTAAGGAGATTTATGAAAGTCGAAAGTCGGGATTTCTGGGGAAGTTCTCAGACCTGGATATTATGTCGCGGCTTAAAGTGTCCATCAGTATCAATTCCATTACACAGTTGCCTGAATTGAGTTTTGAATTAAAGGAATCTCAAACAAAACAATCTTTCGCTTCACTGTTGGATTGGATCTCCAAAGAGGAAAAAGTGGTGATCATCTTTGACGAATTTCAACAGATACTTTCCTATCCTCAACCGAATGTCGAAGGCTACCTGCGATCAGAAATGATGCGTCTTCCAAACGTGCGCTTTATATTTTGCGGAAGCGATCAGCGCATTCTGGAAAATATGTTTCGCGATCATTCACGACCGTTTT
>JBBRKB010000208.1:0-6939 GCA_038218385.1 Cytophagales bacterium
TTTCCATCCGGATCAAAGGCCGGATTCAAGTCACTGTAAAAACCGGAAGTCACCTGACGTAATTTTTCTTCCTTCACATCATAGATAGCAATAGCGTTATTTCCATTCTCCTGATTTTTAGCATAGGCTATATAGCGACTATCGCCCGACCACGAGACGGAAAAATTTTCCAACTCATCTTCATACAAGGTCAGTTGCTTGTCAACTTTCATGGTTTTGTTCTTCTCAAAATCATAGACATAAATCACCATGGCTTTGTCAATGTACGCCACCCTTTTGCTGTTGGGAGACCAATACAATTGATAACGATAGCCGGGCCCATACGATGTCAATTTTTTTTCAGCATTATTATTTTTTAAATCTCGAACCGTAAGTTCATACTCTCCCGAGCGATCGCTCCAATAAGCAATGTATTGCCCATCGGGTGACCATGCAGGGAAGCGTTCTGCTACACCTGATGTTTGTGAGAGATTAAGTACAGGACCATCTTCAGCGGGAACAGAAAATAATTCTCCACGGGCTTCTATCACCGCCCGCTTACCATCCCGTGCAAGGGTAAAACTTTGAATATGTTTATCCGCTTTTTCATTTCGTGGCAAGAGTGTAGATTCATCTGTAACCACCGATATTTTTACTTCTGAATACTTCTCTGTTGCCAGATCAAGTAAGTAAAGACGGCCACCTGCTTCAAACACAATCTCTTCGGATCCCATCGCTGGAAAATGAATATCATATTCACTGAAATCGGTTATTTGTTTTGTTTGCTTAGATGCAATGTCATAACTCCAGATGTTGAAACGCTGGCTGGTGTTTCTATCGGACAAGAAATAAATTTTATTTCCAATCCACATCGGGAACTCATCATTGGCTTCATTCTTTATAATGAGTTCGGCTGATTTATTTTCTAAATCAAACAACCAAACATCAGCGGCCATGCCACCGCGGTAACGTTTCCATGTTCTGAATGCGCGGCTTCTTGGTGTGTAGGCAATTTTTTTAGCGTCAGGGGAAATCGATGCAAACTCACCATAGGGAACGGATAGTTTTTCTGGAAGTCCACCTTTGTCCGAGACTTTATAAAACTGACTGAAGCGTTGCTTGCCGCTTTCGCGGGATGAAGCAAACAACAAACTTTTTCCATCCGGATACCAATCAATAAGAATGTCATTCATGCCATGATGGGTTATTCTTTTTGGAATACCTCCCATGGTTGGAATGGTGTACACATCCACGTTGCCATAATAATTTCCACTGAAAGCAATCTGAGATCCGTCAGGAGAAAACCGTGGGAACATTTCAACACCGCTGGCCGAAGTAAGTTTGTGTGCTAAACCACCTTGTTTGGTCACGATCCAAACATCACCGCCATAGGAAAATGTAATGTGCGTATTCGATACATCAGGGTACTGTAGCATCCGTGCATTTATCTGTGCATGGGTCTGTAAACTAAAGGAACAATTGAGTAAGAATAGTAAGATTAATAAACGTGTCATGGTATCGGTTTTAATAATGTTTAAGACCTTAAGTAAGTAAATTTTTTGTAACGAAAGCGAACGATCTTAGGTTACCTAAGTGGGAAGTACAAATGACAATTGACAAATTTTGGTGGTGAAGAGAAACCTGTTTGTGGATACAGTTTAATGCGATGGAGGTGTCTATTAAAACTTAGAGAATAAAGAGAAATGGGTTCGGAATAGAATTCGTCAATCGTCATTCGCCTTCGTCATTACCTTCCTGTCTCGCATAAATACGAAGACAACAATGAGCACACTGATTACGCAAAGGACGGATGCCAAGAGGAGCGGTGCTCCGGGAAAATAAATAGTTTCTTTGTCGCGGGTGAATTGATAAAACAAACTCGTCATAATCCAAGGGCCAAACACAGCGGCAAGACTCATGAGGCTCGTTAGCGAGCCCTGCAATTCACCCTGCTCATTGGCTTTTACTTGTGTGGATATAATTCCCTGAAGGGATGGCATGGTGATTCCGCCAAGGCAATACACAATCGAAAACACAAACATCATCCAGCTTTGCGTTGCAAAAGCAAATAACAAATTACCAAGAGCATAGAGGACGAGCCCTGCAAACAAACTTTTCTTGGGGCCAATCCAGGGTATAATGAGCCTGATCAATCCTGCTTGCACAATGGCACTAATCAGCCCTACAAAACTTAATGACAGACCCACTGTTTTCTCAGTCCATGAAAATTTTTCCATGGTATAAAATGCCCAAGTACCTTGTACAGCATGTTGCGCAACATAGATGAGGAACAAGGCTAACACTAAACCAAAAATCACGGGATACTTTTTTAAGTGCATAAGGGAACCCAATGGATTGGCACGTTTCCAATCGAAAGGGCGCCTGTTTTCTTTTTTGAGTGATTCGGGCAAAACAAAATATCCGTAGAGCCAATTGAGAAAACTCAATGCGGCGGCAGCCATGAAGGGAACACGAGGGCCGAGCTCACCCAACAATCCTCCAACAGCGGGGCCAATGATAAAACCCAATCCGAAGGCGGCACCGATCATGCCGAAATTTTGTGATCGTTTTTCAGGTGTGCTTACATCGGCAATGTAGGCAGCGCCCGTTGTAAAACTTCCGCCCAATGCGCCCGCAATGATTCGCCCCACGAATAGCCAGCCAATGGTAGGTGCCAACGTGAGAAAAATATAATCAAGACCAAACCCGAATAAGGAAGCGAGCAGCACAGGTCTTCTGCCATACATGTCGCTAAGCCCGCCGATGATAGGGCTACAAATAAATTGCATGATGCCATAAGACGCCATTAACAAGCCAGCGTAGCGCGCTGCCTCTGAAATGTCTCCGTGAATAAGTTCTTCTATAAGCTTTGGCAATACAGGAATAATAATTCCGATGCCGATAATATCGATGAGTAGGGTGATGAAAATAAAGCCGATGGCGGCTGATTTTTTGACGGACATAATTTGAAACAATTCAAAAGTAGGTAAATGTTTTTGATTGACTTTTATGCGAAGAGGATCATTTAATGGATTTCATTATGTTCTAATCCAGGGGGAATAGGAACTTTTCGTTTGTTATCTTGTAATTGAATATCTTACTACCTAAACGACACATACCATGAGCGAAGAACTAAAAAAAATACTTCAGGAAAGTCTTGAAAAGAAAAAAGGAATCACATTCCATGTGAACGGATCAACATTGGTTGGTTATGTAACGAAGATCAATGATGATGATACCATTGAATTGGGAAGTCGGCAGTATTCCAAAGGTCTTGTGTTTGCTGATAAAATTGCTGCAGTTGAGTTAAGCTAGTATGCTAAACCTAACGCCCAACTGAAATCCCATTCAGCCTCAACATCTTTTTTGAAAAAGTAAAAAGACCTCCTACATTAGCATTCAACTTTCTCAACTACTCTTCTCACCACAGAGAAACAACTGCCTTACGTTTTAGAGGAGTTGTTTTTTTTAAATCTTAAACCATTTTCAAAGCCTTATGAGAAAGCTACTCCTGGATATACAACGAGTATGTGAATGGCAGAAAACTTCCGGCAGAATATCTAAACTTTAAAGCAATGCAGAATCTTACTGAATGGTTGTTAATGAAATGCAATTGAAGTGAATGTACGAGGTACGAATGACTGGGTACGAATTGGTGTGAGAGTGAGATCGTGTGTAGACAGGAAGATTATTAAGTAATTTATGGCGATGAAGCAATCAAATGAAGCGGGGGTAACTGTTATTCTCAGTCAGGATGAGAGAGCGGCAATCGATAAAGGCCTGAAGTCTATTGAGGACGGAAGGTTTAAATCAAATGAAGAAGTGAAAGAGGCTACTCGAAAAAAGTATTCACACTTGTTCCGATAACTTGATCGTTTACTTGCGCGCAGCAATCCCCCCTTCAGGGGGTCAGGGGGTGCGCGAGGGTAGACCCTCACCCCGTATTATCCACCAACTCCACATTCAAACTCTTGGCAACTGGATTCACCACTTGAATCAACTTCTGCTTATCCTTTCTTCCTGTTAAAAATATTTTCTCACCGTTGTCAAATTTTAAATAGGCATCGTAAACAATATTTGTAAACGTAGATGAACTGGTGGTGTGTGCGGTGTAGATCGTCTGACTCTCTTTGGAACCGTTGATAAATATCCGTTCGATCCCATTGTATTTTTTCGTATCCCCAATTTTCACAAAGAGGTAGGAGTTGTACTCACGAAAAGTTTTATTCATATCATCTATCTCTGTTCCTGAATGCCCTGTGAAAAGGAATACTGCCGCGATAACAAGAATGATAGAGAGCCACCAATAACTTGCTAATGTGGAAAGCGATATAATCAGCAACAAAGCACCAATTAATTTTGCTTGCCACGGGAATGATTCTGCTTTAATGTCAATTACTTTTTCATTCATAAAGGATGGAATTAAATTTCGCTAACGTTATCATGCGCCAATGGTCAGGATAATACCTAACCACCTAACAATCGTTCTCCGAAACTTAAAAATTTTTTTCGCGTTTAGCTTGAATACTTGTAATTAATTTTGGAATCTTGTGTTATCACAAAAGAAAATGACGGACATTTCAAACATAACCAAACACTTGTCAGGCGTAACCAATACGTTGGGTACTGGTATGTTGCTTATTGTGGTCAATGTCGTGCTGCTTCGAAAACGGGGTTGGGAATGATGTTGCTGTAAAGGAAATTATCATAAACCGCCCCGAGAAACCGGGGCGGTTTTGTTTTTTACAGCTTAGAACGAACTAACAATTGTTATATGTATTACAATGAAGACACCATAATCTACCTGAACGGCAAGTTCATCAAGGCTATTGATGCACATGTTGACCTGTTCAGTCAGTCGCTTCATTATGGCTATGGTGTTTTCGAGGGCATACGTTCCTATCAAACGCAGAATGGTGTTAAGATTTTCAAAGCATTGGAACACTATCAGCGATTGAAAAACAGTTGTACGCTGGTCAACATTCCGTTTGATTATCAGGCAGAAGAATTAATTCAGATCACCTATCAGTTGTTGAAGCGAAACAACCTCACCAACTCTTACATCCGTCCGCTTGTGTATTGTGGTCCCAACATGAACCTCACACAACCAAAGGATGTGTTTCTGATGATATGTGCCTGGGAATGGGGCAAGTACCTGGGTGATAAGCCGGTGAAACTTTGTATCTCATCATACCAACGCCAGAACCCTGAATCCATAAAAATGGAAGCGAAGGCATCAGGCCATTACATGAATGGGATACTGGCCACCAGTGAAGCGAAAGTGCGCGGCTTTGATGAAGCACTTATGCTTGACATGAACGGTCATGTAGCGCAAGCTCCTAGTACCAATATTTTTATTGAGAAGGACGGCATACTGTATACGCCTCCTGCGGGACATATCTTTTCAGGTATCACACGCGATACGGTTATGAACATCTGCAAAGAGTTGGACATTATTGTGGAGGAGCGGCCCATCAAACCGGAAGAGCTTGAGAAAGCTGACAGCGCATTCTTGTGCAGCACGGGTGCAGAGATAGCAGGTGTTGAGTCGATCGATGCAAAACCTTTCCTGAAAAAATGGGAAGATAGTTTGGGTGCGTTGATACAAGAGGCATATAGAAGTCAGATAGTAGAAAAGTCATTTAGTTATGTAATTATATAACCGCTGCGATTCAGTTCAACGGGTTTCAGTTTTTAAAACAAGTAGAAATATTTTTTAGACTATCAATGGAAATTAATAAGTACAGCAAAACATTTACCCAAGATCTCACATTGCCTGGAGCACAAGCAATGCTTTATGGTATTGGCTTGACGGATGAGGATTTTAAAAAGGCTCAGGTGGGAGTTGTTAGCACCGGATACGATGGCAACACATGCAACATGCATTTAAACGACCTCGCGAAAGAAGTGAAGACTGCTGTGTGGAGCAATGATTTAGTAGGTCTGATCTTTCACACCATAGGCGTTAGTGATGGTATGGCCAATGGAACCGAAGGGATGCGCTATTCACTGGTAAGCCGTGATATAATTGCTGATTCTATTGAAGCAGTTTGTGGTGCACAATATTATGATGGATTAATTGCAGTTGTGGGTTGTGATAAAAATATGCCCGGATCTCTGATTGCCATGGGACGCCTGAATCGCCCTTCCATTATGTTGTATGGAGGCACTATTGCCGGAGGTCATTGGAAAGGTAAGCAATTGAATATCGTATCAGCGTTTGAGGCGTTCGGTGAAAATATCGCGGGCACTATTACACCAGAAGATTTTAAAGGCATTGTAAAAAACTCATGCCCCGGTGCTGGAGCGTGTGGGGGAATGTATACAGCGAACACGATGGCTTCTGCCATAGAAGCGTTGGGTATGTCGCTTCCATATTCTTCTTCTAACCCTGCGGTGAGCAAAGAAAAATCGGAAGAAACTATTCTTGCCGGAAAAGCAATCAAGTTGTTGCTGGAAAAAGATATCAAGCCGCGCGACATTATGACGAAAGAAGCATTTGAAAATGCGATCACGATTGTCATGGTGTTGGGAGGTTCTACCAATGCAGTGCTTCACCTGATTGCGATGGCCAGGTCTGTGCAGGTTGATATCACACAAGATGACTTTCAACGTATCTCAGATAAGACTCCGTTGATTGCTGATTTAAAACCTAGCGGAAAATATTTAATGGAGGATCTTCACAAGATTGGTGGCGTTCCCATTGTCATGAAATATCTTCTTGCAAAAGGATTCCTTCACGGAGACTGCGTCACGGTGACAGGAAAAACAATAAAAGAAAATTTAGCAACTGTTGCTGATCTGGATTTTGAAAGCCAGGATCTTATCCATCCTTTAGAAAAACCTATTAAGACAACAGGCCATTTACAAATAATGTATGGTAACCTTGCGGAGCTTGGCTCAGTGGCAAAAATTACCGGTAAAGAAGGAGAGAAGTTCAAAGGCCCTGCACGAGTGTTT
>JBBRKB010000209.1:0-6902 GCA_038218385.1 Cytophagales bacterium
GTTGGCATTTAAGGATTGAATTCTACTGCACAAGTTTAGCATTTGTTCGCTATATCGTATTCAAAAATAAAAATTTACATGCATTATTAATAAACACTTTACCTTTAGCATGATGAAAGCCTTGTTCCAGAAATGCATCCCATAATAACCAGTGCACAAAATCCAAAAGTAAAAAGCCTGATCGCCCTGGAAAAACCACGCGAGCGTAGAAAGCAAGGCCTGTTTACTATAGAAGGAAAAAAAGAAATTGGCCTCGCCATTAACGCTGGCTAT
Organism: Cytophagales bacterium; assembly: GCA_038218385.1. Taxonomy (GTDB): domain Bacteria; phylum Bacteroidota; class Bacteroidia; order Cytophagales; family Cyclobacteriaceae; genus JBBRKB01. The sequence goes on from JBBRKB010000209.1 coordinate 274, forward strand.
AAAATCGGAAACATATTTTTTTGCCAGGAGCTGATACTGTACGAGGAAGTGAGTGCTATTTGTAAACCTGACACGCAACTTATTCCGGTTTCAAAAGAAGTGTTTGATAAAATTGCCATTCGCGAAAACAGCGGTGGCCTCATGGCTGTAGCAGAACAAAAGTCGCATCTACTTGATCAATTAAAAATAACTTCCAACGCACTCATCCTTGTGCTGGAGTCTGTGGAGAAACCAGGAAATCTTGGCGCCATTCTCCGGACTGCCGATGCTGCGGGAGTCACCGCGGTGATAAGTTGTGACCCCCAAACGGATTTCTATAATCCCAATGTTATCCGCTCCAGCCTGGGCTGTGTCTTCGCCAATCAAATCGCTACATCCTCATCAACAGAAACTATTGAATGGCTAAAGCAGAAGGGAATTTCGATTTACTGTACCTATTTAAAAGCATCTCAACCTTACCACACCGTGGACTACACGTCATCATGCGCTATTGTGATGGGCACAGAATCTACAGGCCTTTCAGATCAATGGGTGAAAAATTCATCCGCCAATATTATCATTCCTATGGGAGGCGCCATTGACTCTATGAATGTATCCACTGCAGCGGCTGTGGTTATTTTTGAGGCCAAACGCCAGCGTGGATTTGATAACTAGCTTGGATAAGCTTCACAAAAAGCCTTTAATTTTGATCCATATGTGCATTAATCTCAAATCATGGGCTGTTTCAAATATTTTTTTGCAATTCAATCGCTTGAAATTTTACCTTTAGGGTTCCTTAGACCGCCAGAATGGATAAACTACCTCTTGACACACCACTTTCAAAGGAAGATAAATTCTTAAATGCACTTGCTGATGCGTACCGCTTACAAGAAGCCATCATAAGTGCAACTGAGTTATCTATCATCTCCACAAATCCTGAAGGGCTAATTACTAGTTTCAATAATGCGGCTGAAAAAATGCTCGGCTACGAAGCAGATGAAGTTATAGGAAAATTTACACCTATTATTTTTCATGATCTTGATGAAATCATTAGCCGATCTCACGAACTGACGGAAGAACTTGGCTTATCGATTGAACCCGGATTTTTTGCGCTCATTGCGAAAGCCAAGATTAGAAAAATTGCCGACAGGGGCACCTGGACGTTTGTGCGAAAAGACGGAACACGTTTTCCTGTAAGCATTTCCATTTCTGCACTGCGGGATGATCAAGATCACCTGATCGGATACGCTGGCATTGCCACCGATATCACCGAGCAGAAAAAAATTACGGATAAGATAAAAAAATCAGAGTCACACCTGCGTGCTCTTGTCAGCTCTATTGAAGATGTTGTGTATGAAGTGGATGAACAAGGTCGATACATTAATGTATGGGCAAAGAATGATGAAGATCTATTTCTACCAAGAAACGAAATATTGGGTCACACCCTAACTGAAATGTATGGTGAGGAGTTTGCCAGTCCATACGAAGAAATACTGGAGAAGGTAGTAAAGACGCAAGAGACACAAAATTTTGAATACAAAGTATTAAAAGGAAAGGAGCGTTGGTACAATGCAAAATTTTCCCTTATCTATGATCAAGGCGTTGCCACGAAAAGAATATCCGTAAGCATACACGACATCACCGATCGGAAAATGATCGAGTCAGGTTTGAAAGAGAGTGAGCAGAAGTTCCGACTGCTGGCCGACAATGTTCCTGGCGTAATTTACCTCTGCAACAATGACGCAGATTTCTCCATGCTTTACCTGAATAACAAAGTGTTGGAGATGACTGGGTACACAAAAGAAGAATTTTATAATGGAGAAATACATTTCCCTTTAATATATCATCCGGAAGACGCCAAGAACAATTTAACAGTTGTTGACAAGGCTCTTGATGAGGCTAAAAGTTTTCATTTAACCTATCGCATCATTCACAAGTCAGGCGAAGTAAGGTGGCTTGAAGAGTATGGCATTGGTGTTTATGAGGACAAGCAATTACTTTTTATAGAAGGTTTTATCAGTGATATTACCAAACGGAAACAAAGTGAACAGGAGCTTGTTCAATCCAAGCGAAGCCTGGAATCGCTTATGATAAAACTGCAAGAACAAAATAGTCAACACGATGAGTTCTCACACATCATATCGCACAATCTGCGTGGTCCATTAGGAAACATCAGTACACTGATTTCTTTTATCAATGATAAGAGTAACCTTGATGAATATAGATTGATTTTTGAAAAAATCAGGAACGTTTCCATCAACCTGAACGACACCATGAATGAACTTATGGATATGTTACAGATCAAAAAGAACATAAAAATTGAACGAAGTGAATTACGCTTCAAAGATGTTCTGGATAAGGTAGTTCAATCTTTTGAAGGAAACCTCATCCAGAGTGGCGCTTCTGTCACCTATGAATTTCAAGTTGCTTCTATCTATTTCCCAAAAGCTTATCTGGAAAGCATTTTTCAAAACCTATTGAGCAATGCTATCAAGTATCGTTCGGAAGAACGCAGGCTTGAAATACATTTCGCTACCGAACTCTTGCCCACCGGCATTGTGCAACTAACGGCGCAGGACAATGGCTTGGGCATTGACTTGGAAAGATTTGGCGACAAGTTGTTTGGTATGCATAAAACATTTCACGATCACAAAGAAGCACGGGGAGTCGGACTGTTCCTCACAAAAACCCAAATGGAAACAATGGGGGGCAGCATACGTGCGGAAAGTGAAGTAGATAAAGGGACAACCTTCATCCTCACATTTTAAAAAAAATACAAGCCTTTTCTTACGGTATATTAATGTGTGTACTTGACACACATTGGCGATAGTCCATTGCGCACATGACTTTTTGTAAGTATTAATAAAAAGTAAGACCACACATGCGTAAACATATTGTTTACTATCACGCAATTAAATACCTTCCCCATCTAAGTTTATAAAAATACACGTCTATGCGTAAAATACAATTGCTTCTGACCTTATCATTGGTTTGCATAACAACTCATTTATTTTCACAAAGCAACATCATACCGGCACCTGTTAGTTACGCAGCATCATCTGAAGCTTTTCTATTAAACAATCAGGTGGTAGTTGACCTACGAACAAAAGATGCGGACGCCATCAAGCAAACCTTACAACTTATTTTATCACTTCAAGATAAAGGTCTCATCGTTAAACAAAGTGCCGTAGCAAAACCTACCAAAATAAACCGCGCTATCATTCTTGAGTTGAATGAGAAAGCAAATACCTCCCTCGGTGATGAAGGGTATACGCTTGTGGTAACAGATGCCAGCATTCAACTGAACGCAAACAAGTCAGCAGGTTTATTCTACGGTATCCAAACTTTGCTGCAGTTATTGCCACCAAAATTTACCTCCACACCATCCGCACTTATAAAAGGATGCAGCATCACCGATTATCCCCGCTTCCAATGGCGCGGCCTTATGCTGGATGTAAGCCGGCATTTTTTCACCAAAGAAGAAGTGAAGAAATACATTGACGTAATGGCGCAATACAAATTCAATACCTTTCATTGGCACCTTACCGATGATAACGGTTGGCGCATTGAAATAAAATCATTACCTAAACTCACGGAAGTAGGCGCATGGCGCGTAGAACGTTTCGGAAGATTTGGCAGCCGTGAAGCACCAAAACCCGGAGAGCCTACTCCGTATGGTGGCTTCTACACACAAGATGATATTAAAGAAATTATTCAGTATGCCACTGATAGGCATATCACGATTGTACCAGAGATAGATGTGCCAGGTCACAGCATGGCAGCCCTTGCTGCCTATCCGGAATTGTCATGCAAGAAAGAACCGAAGATGGTAAACCCTGGAACTTCGTTTTCGGAATGGTATGGAAACGGAAAATTTAAAATGTTGATCGAAAATACATTGAACCCTTCGGATGAAAAGGTGTACACATTTCTCGACAAGGTTTTTACTGAAGTTGCAGCATTATTTCCATCAACCTATATACATGTAGGTGGCGATGAAGCCTATCACGGATATTGGGAAGAAGATCCGAATTGTAAAGCATTCATGAAAAAGAATAACCTGAAAGACGGCCACGAACTACAAAGTTATTTTATGAAACGCGTAGAAAAGATTATCACCAAAAACGGAAAGAAGATGATCGGCTGGGATGAGATACTGGAGGGCGGACTTGCGCCTGGAGCAGCCGTGATGAGTTGGCGCGGCATGAAAGGTGGCATTGAAGCAGCTAAGATGGGCCATAATGTAGTGATGTCGCCAACTACATTTGCATACCTTGATTACACACAAGGAGATCCATCCATTGAAAATCCCATCTACTCTTCCTTGAGTCTGCGCAAAGCCTATGAGTTTGAACCTGTTCCAGAAGGTGCAGATCCTAAATACATTCTAGGTGGACAAGCCAACCTGTGGACTGAACAAGTGCCAACACTTCGATATGCCTTCTACATGACATACCCCCGCGCACTCGCTACTGCTGAATCGGTATGGAGCGGAAAAGACAAAAAGGATTACGATAATTTTTTAACCCGATTAGAAAATCATTTCAACCGGTTTGATGTACTTGAAGTCAATATCAGCAAGGCCGTCTATGATCCCATTGTGAGTGTAAAAATGGAAAACGAAAAACTCATGTGTAATCTCTCATGTGACATTAAAGATGTTGAAATCTATTACACCCTTGACAATACATTCCCCGATGCATATACCACAAAATTTACAAAGGATTTTGAAATACCAAACGGAGATGTAACCTTGAAAGTGATCAGCTATAGAAATGGCGAACCTTTGGGAAGAATGCTCTCGATAAAACGTGTGGAGTTGGTGAAGCGGGTTGGGAAATAAAGGTATTGCTCTTGAGAACCAACCCTTTTCAGAAAGGAGATTATAAAACAAAAGAGGAACCTTTAACGGACTCCCCTTTTATTTTCGGCTTTCTTAAAATTACTAAAGCACTTTATAACACATATTCGTGAACGATCCATTCTTCACATCAAAGTCGAATTCATTAAAGGAAAAGGTACCGGATATTTGTGTTGCATCAGCATTACAGCTCGTAATATCCAGATTTCCCGTTATGATGGGATACGAGACTCCACTTGCATCTATGAAGGTAAACAAATACGTATTCTCCTGACCTGTCATAACTTCATCAATTGGTATATAGGCAGCGGTGGACATACACGTACCATTCTTCCCGGTAGAAAGATCAGTAAATGAAATTATCAATTGCTGACCTGAATCATTAGTAGCACGGATATCCATGCGCTTACCATCTACACCAGCGCTCGTAATCCTTAGTAGTGTATTGTTAAATGAAGTGGCCGTAAATGTAGCACCGTTGAGCGTCATGGTGAATATCCCACTCTCACACTTTACTTCGGGATCATCTTTCTTGCATGCAGACAAACAAACAATAACGGAAAGCGTAGCCACGCTTAAAAAAGTTTTGAAATTTTTCATTTTATTATTTTGGCTTATTTAATGGAGAGTCATACATAACGTTTATTATTTAAAGCATGAGCCCAACCTTCCATAAAAGTAAACCAGAAATCATAGTTAATGAAGTAACGCTTTAAAAATATCACATGGGTTCATACCGAAGCTACCCGCGCATCACATCCAACCGATCGCCCTTCCAATCTGGAAACATTTTATCGTCTTCTTGAATAGATAAATGCTTTCCCGCTACTGCGCTAAATACACTTCTAAAATCTGTTGTGACGGCAAGATCTCGACCGTCTTCTAAATTTTCCTTTGCAAGCGGCTTCACATCACCATACACTATGCCTCCCTTCACATCATTGCCCACTATAAATGAACATGAAGCGCGTCCATGGTCTGTTCCTCCCGAACCGTTTTGTTTTACTGTCCTGCCAAATTCAGTCATGGTCATCAAAGTAACATCGTCATGATATTTTTCAATGTCTGACCAAAATGCCGTGATACTCTCACTCAAGTCCTTTGCATTGCGAGCAAAAATTCCCGTACTCGTTCCTTGATTAAAGTGTGTGTCCCATCCCCCAGATTCCGTAAAGGCAACCTCAAGACCCACATCCATTTTTATTAGTTGTGCAATTTGCCTCAACGATTTTCCGAGTTGTGTGTTTGGATATGTTGCCTTGTTCGCTGGTTTGTAGTTGGCTACATCAGCCTTTTCCAACATGCGCATGGCATCAAAACTTTCTTTGCCTGTTTCTTTCAATAAAGAGGAAGAGGTTTCATCATACAGTTCTTCAAAACTCTTGGCAGCCTTTGCTGACTTGGAAGCGCGCGAATCACGAATAGCAAAGTCTTTCAAGTCACGAATAGCAATAGCCGATTCATTACCATAAAGCGATAAAGGTAGCGATGAAGTGATACTGACAGCTTGAAAAGGAGTTTGTGCTTCATGCCCCATCAATCCCACAGCGCGGTTGAGCCAACCGGTTGCAGTTCCTTTTTTAAAGGGCGTGCCCGATTCCATATAATCTTGCGCATCGAAATGCGAACGGGATGTATTGGGCGAACCCATACCATGAACAATGGTGAGACGTTTCTCTCGAAAAAGATTTTCGAATGATTTCATTTCAGGATGAAGTCCAAAGCGGCCGTCCAAATCAATCAATGCATTATCCTTTCCCTTAACAGGTGACATAAATAAATTAGGTCG
>JBBRKB010000210.1:0-6899 GCA_038218385.1 Cytophagales bacterium
AAACGGAAATGATTTCAGGTAATGATACATTGAAAAAGGAACTTAGCATGCGCATCAATGAATTGATCAAAGAGGTAAGAAGGATTTCATATAACGTAATGCCCAACGCACTGGTGGACTATGGGCTGGAGGCTGCGCTGAGGGGGCTATGCGAAAATGTGAAATCATACACGTCTCTTCATATTGAGTTTACGTTTGTGCGGGAGGTAAGCCGTCAACTCAGTTTTGATGTTACGATTTCAGTCTTCAGAATTATGCAAGAGGGATTGAACAACATTGTGAAACATGCAGCCGCCACTGAAGTGAAATTGTTCGTGGTAGACAACGAATTTGAATTGTATCTCTTATTGGAAGATAATGGAAAAGGTTTTGATGAGAATGCGTTGAAGCCTAATGTAGGCGTGGGCTTGCAAAGTATGAAGGATCGTGCCAGTCTCTTAAATGGAACACTACACGTATATGCTAAAGAGGGGCAGGGAACTAGTTTAGAAGTTCGCATTCCCATTTCATTAAATTCATGAACATGGACACCATTAAAGTATTGCTTGCCGATGATCACCCGCTTATACGAGAAGGGTTTAGGTCGCTGCTCGGCCGCAATGAAAATTTTAACCTTGTAGGAGAAGCAGAGAACGGAGAAGAAATGGTGAGAATGGCGATAGCACTTTCACCCGATATTATCCTCACCGACATTACCATGCCCCTGTTAAATGGGATTGAAGCCATGACTCGTATCCGAAAGCAAAATGAGTCCATTCGATTTATCATCCTCACTATGCACGAAGAGCGCGAGTATGTGGTGGATGCTTTACGCGCAGGAGCCCATGGGTACATGTTGAAAAATGTGGGTGCCGAAGAATTGGAAAAAGCGATTGTTACAGTTCAGCGAGGTGGAAAATATTTTAGCTCCGCTATTGCCAATGTTCTTGCGGAATCGGTTGTAAAATCAACGCAAGAAGAACTGGCCGACATTACGCCTCGGGAAAAGGAAGTATTGGTGATGGTAGCCAATGGACACAGTACCAAACAAATTGCAGATGCACTGCACATAAGCATCCGCACGGTGGAGACACATCGCATCAACATGTTGAAAAAAATGAAAGTGAATAATTCAGCTGAGCTTATTCGAAAGTGCATTGAGATGCAGATCATTTAATAATCTGTTCCATCTAATTCTAGGCCGGTTGAACCATCAGGAACAACAGTGTACCTTAAAGATAGCTAGCCAGTAGTTTCAGTTTTTCTTTCATTAAATATGTTTTTTTATGAAGCATCATTTTATGAACATCTGAATAACAGGGTCGTCTATCTGAACAACCATGCATGAGCATCTAATGCCGATCTAAACCCCATTTAATGAAAATCTATAGCCAGACTGAAGCAACACTGAACCTACACCGAAGCCAACCCGAATAAAAGCAAAGTTTTATAACGCGTCCTTTGAGTTGAAGAAAAAAAAGCAGAAATTGGTTTGGCAATGATTGAAGAGAGAGTTTGCAGATGTTCAGGGGAGATAGTGTTGTTAAAAGAGATTCTAATCTTCTCATAGGATACCAGTAATACGTTTATTCAGATGTTAGCGGCAGACTTCATAAAACATTATTTAAATTAATTATATGGACGCGTTAGACAGTAATAGTAGCTTAATGGACAATTTACCGATTGAGCGGCTGGATGATTTAGATACGAAATATGATGTCATTACTTTCCCAAGTCTTGTGACAAGGATAAAGGCCTTGTTCATTGACGTTATAATTATGCTAATAATTTTTACAGCAACTGCTTTGTTAATTGATAGTTTCGGTGACATTCCAAGCTTTGCGAAAGGCTTTATTTTAATTTTTATGTTCTACTTATACGACCCAATTTTTACCTCCTTAACTGGGAGTACATTAGGACACAAAGTGATGAAATTGAAAGTGCGAAGGTACGGAGAGCCTGAAAAGAAAATCTCTCTCGGACAAGCGTTCTTGAGGTTTTTTGTGAAGGGGTTTTTAGGATGGATTTCATTTTTGACCGTGACTGGCAATAAACGTAAGAGAGCAATTCACGACTTGGCAAGCGGGTCAATCATGTTGACTGACAGGTAGGCCTGCCGCAAAAAAAATAAATGATATGCAGGTTATGTTGTGAGGCCTTCGCTTCGAGACCTCACGTTGGGCGGACACTCAACGCAGGGTCACTTGGTTAATGTAGTTGAAGTAGAGAAGAAAAGTCGGAACCGCAGATTAAAGTGATTAAATGATCTAGCTATGATTCATCTACCTAAGAAATAAATCAGTGGTCAAAGAACAATACAAATACAGCGATTTAACCGGTAAAATTATTGGCAGCTCCATGGAGGTACATAAAATTTGGGCAATGGGTTTCAAGAGGTTATTTACCAAAGAGCATTGGCAAAAGAAATGACTTTGCAGGGTTTATCGTTTAGCAGAGATATTTGGAAAGGTCTGGATGTTGCTGAAGAAGATTTGGTTGGCTTCCTAAATGAGATCAAGGAGCGTAAACTGGTTGTAGATGCCAAGATTCGAATAACTGAAAACGTGGTTTCCAATATTATGTCAATCATAATATTAATCTTGATTTTCTTTACTCTCTTTATTATTCCTATACTTATGAACATAATGTAGGCTAAATTTTTTTTACTATTATAACCTGTGTTGGTAGTTTCTATTTACAACCAGTCAAAACTTCCTACCATTCGCCATTTCATCCTTCGTGATTTTCGAAATTTCACGACGTGCTATGAACACCACTAAGGGAAAACCCTTAGATCGAAATGGCATATTCCCTGATCGACATAGGCCTTTCTTCTACGTTTCTTTACATATAACGATCAAGTAAACCAAGTACATCATGAAGAAAATAAGCGCATTTCTTGTAATAGCTTTAGTGGCAAGCCTTGGGCTTGTTAACGTACAAGCACAAAGTGGTAAAAAGGGTTGGGTAGTTTCCAAGGATGTTCAGAAGGTTGCCAACAAAAAGCAATACGAAAGCACGGAAAGAGAGAAATCACACCTGACTCCGGTTTCATATAATTTTCCTGCTATGGTCATTTCCAAAGATGTTCAGAAGGTAAGTAAGCCATCGTTGCAAGATCAGCCCGATCGGGGAAACATTGCTTCCAAGGGTACTCCCAATTGGGTTGTTTCCAAAGGGGTTCATAAAATAAATAAGGAAAATAGGGCTACGGACACTCGACAATAAGTGATATGGCATGGATGGAAAGAAGGGTAAATGTACCGGTCATGAGGATGACCGGTACATTTTTTTTAATCTAATCTTCCATTTGATTTTGGTTTATATTTTTTGTTAACCATAATCCATTCTTATAAAAAATTTGCCGAACATCAGTTATGCCGCCATTTTTTGCTATTGAATCGCTGGTAGTAACTGGTAGTAACAAGAGGATTTGTACAAATCACTTAAGGAAACGACATTCAATCGCTATCTTCGCTTTTATTTTAAAATTATCAGAAGATGTCGTTCAATCAATTTAGTCTATCAGGTCGTGTGGCGTTGATCACAGGTGGCACGGGTGTATTAGGAACAGCTATGGCACATGGCCTGGCGCGTGCAGGTGCAAATGTTGTTGTGCTGGGCAGGCGCTTGGAAGTAGGAGAAAAACTTGCAGAAGAAATAAAAGCAAAAGGATTTGAGGCAGCAGCTGTTGCAGCCGATGTGTTGGACGAAAGTCAGTTGATAACGGCAAAAAAAGAAGTATTAAAGCGTTACGGTTCGATTGATATTCTCATCAATGCTGCAGGTGGAAATTTGCCTGGCGCCACCATTTCCCCGGAGAAAAATTTCTTTGATCTATCGATTGATGATTTTCAAAAAGTTGTGGATTTGAATTTGCTCGGCACCGTTCTACCAACAAAAATATTTAGTGATGTAATGGTGCAGAAGAAGAAAGGTGTGATCGTCAATATTTCTTCTATGGCATCCTTCCGCACCATCACACGAGTGGTAGGCTACTCTGCTGCCAAAGGTGCTGTTGATAACTTTACTCGCTGGATGTCTGTAGAGTTGGCTAAAAAGTTTGGCGAAGGGCTACGTGTCAACGCCATCGCTCCGGGATTTTTTATTACGGAACAGAATAGAACATTGCTAACAAATGCAGATGGAAGTTTTACTGCGCGCGGTCAATCAGTAATCAACCAAACCCCCTTCGGTCGGTTTGGTGAGCCAGAAGAATTAATTGGAACATTGATTTGGCTTTGCTCCGATGCATCCAAGTTTGTTACGGGAACGGTCATACCCGTAGATGGCGGCTTCAGCGCTTTCTCTGGAGTGTAGATCTAAACTTCATCATGCGAATTTTAATTTCACCCGATAAATTTAAACACTCGCTTACGGCTGCACAGGTTTGTGACGCTGTGGAAGAAGGTCTTAAATCGGTGTTAAAAAATATTGAAGTTGTTAAATTGCCTTTAGCGGATGGGGGTGAAGGCACTACCGAAATTCTCACACAACTCTCGGGCGGAAAAATTATAACGACATCTGCACATGATCCACTTTTCAGAAAGCTGGAGGCCTCGTATGGCTTGTCTGGCGATGGACCAACAGCGTATATCGAAATGTCGTCTGCTTCGGGATTACATTTGTTACATCAGTCCGAACGCAATCCACTCAAGACATCAACCTTAGGTACGGGAGAATTGATAAAGCATGCTTTGCTGCAGGGTGTGAAAAAAATTATTCTGGGTATTGGTGGAAGTGCAACCAATGATGGCGGTATCGGTATGGCTGCCGCAATGGGTTATACATTTTTAGACAACAACAATAACAAGTTGCAGCCGACTGGCGAAAATCTTATTAACATAAAAAAAATTAACAGTGACCATCTGTTGCCAGAATTGAAAGGCGCAACAGTTTGGGCCATGTGTGATGTTCAGAATCCATTGACCGGTATAGAAGGGGCCTCATTTGTTTTCGGTCCGCAAAAAGGCGCCTCAGAAGAGCATGTTCGTGCACTTGATGATGGTTTGGCAAATCTGGCAGTTGTTGTTGATAGCGATTTGAAACAGGCTATCGCGGATATTCCAGGGGCAGGAGCGGGAGGTGGTATTGGCGGAGGTGCTATTGCCTTTCTTAACGCGGAATTGAAAAGTGGTATTGAGTTGGTTATGCAATTGACTGCGTTTGAAAATCAGGTAAAGTTGGCCGACATTATTATTACAGGTGAAGGAAAAATGGATGCGCAGACGTTGCAAGGAAAAGTAGTGGCGGGTGTAGCGGCCGTGGCGAAAAAATATCATAAACGTGTGCTTGCCATCACGGGACGAAATACGTTAGACAAAAAGGATCAACAATCACTGTGCATTGACCAAGTGTTTGCATTAACAGATTTTGAAAATGAAGAAGTAGCCATGAAAGAGGCTTACCAACTTTTGACAAGGATCACATCTGAGCACATAGCTTCTGTTATTTGAATTTAATGCGTTAATTTTTTAATCAATCACTGAAATCTCCAAAACTCACTTCCATTGCTGCTACTACTGCGGTATTTCAGATAGCCGCTAATTTTGGGTCACCTCTAAAATTAAGGAATGCATTTTAACGGAGAATAATGTAAATTTAACGTTTCGCGTTTAATGCACCCCTTATAGTTGGTAACGATGAAAGGATTTTGGGAAAAGATTGCGCTATCCATCGCAATCATGTTTGTATGTTTTTCTGCCGTGTTCGGTACCCACCTTCGTTCAGGCGAGATCACCATTGAGCGTGAGTGCAACTCCAAGACGGTAAAAATCCATCTTAAAGTTTATATCAACACGGCTTCTGCTGCTAATTCACAACTGGGAGGAAACTCCTTGAATGCTGGTCATATCAATTTTGGTGACGGTTCGGTACAACTAATTCCCCATACACAAAATACCCCGCGACCAGATCTGGGCGTGAACATAGGCATTGCAGAATTTTCTACAACACATACATATGCCAGTACAGGTATTTATAAAATAGCCTATTTCGAAAAAGATAGAAGCGCAGGTGTGTTGAATATTCCCTTAGCCGAAGATGTTCCGTATGTAGCGGCATCTACTATAAACATTGATGATGCGATTGGTTGCAATAACTATCCAACACTTACCATAGCTCCGTTAGATCACGCGTGCATTGGCCGTACCTTTACGCATAACGCGGGCGTTGTTGATCCTGAAGGCGATAGCTTATCATACGAGATGTCCGTTCCTGCAGGAAAAGACTTTGCACCTGTGCCTGGTTATTTACCTCCGAACAACGCAAAATTCTACACTGATTTTGCACATGGAAATGAAGCCGGTACAGCGCCACCAACATTTTCAATTGATCCCATCACAGGCGTTATCACATGGGATGCGCCTGGCGTTCAGGGTGAATTTAATATTGCGTTCGTTGTAAAAGAATGGCGCAAAAATCCAGTGACGGATGAATTTGTTTTGCTGAGTTCCATCGTGCGTGACATGCAGATTATTGTTGAGGATTGTATCAACAACCGCCCGGATATTATCCTTCCCGCTAATGTATGTGTAATGGCCGGAACCCATATCAAGAAAACCATAACGGGAACGGATCCGGATTTTGATATGGTAAAGATCGAACCGTTCTCTGAAATATTTACGCTGCCGATGCCCGCTACATACGCGCCATTTCCTCCATCATTTGGTTCTTCCAACCCAAAGGCAGAGCAACTTTTTGATTGGCGAACAAAGTGTGTACATGTCCGTGATCAACCGTATCAAATAATTTATAAAATAAGTGATGCACCCGCTCATGAGACTTCACTCGTTACCTTTAAATCGTGGTCCATAAAGGTGATGGCACCACCACCCACATTGATAAGCGTTGACCTGGATTTAGTAAAACGCTATGGTATGTTGAAATGGAGTAATTCAGCTTGCGCCAATGCAGACCGC
>JBBRKB010000211.1:0-6898 GCA_038218385.1 Cytophagales bacterium
AGCCTGGGGGTCAATATCTTTTTTAAAGTAAATGAATACCTCGCCCGCATGATGAATGCGTTTGACGCATATGAAATACGAATGGATGAAATACACCATACCGAGAAAAAAGATGCGCCCAGTGGTACGGCCATTACCCTGGCAGAAGGGATAATCCAACATGTAGACCGCAAAACAAAATGGGCCGAAGAAAATCATGAAAGGAAGGACGAGATCGTGGTGAAATCTTTTCGGATAGATGATGTTCCCGGCACACATATCATTAAATATGCATCAGCTGTTGATGACATCCATATTAAACACACTGCCCACTCCCGTGAAGGGTTTGCAAAAGGCGCTGTGATGGTGGCCGAATGGCTCCCGGGAAAAAAAGGTGTACTAGGAATGGACGACTTCCTGAAATTTTAAGGCCTTCCTAACGACATATCAGTCAGAAGAAAAATTTTTAGCTTTATTTGCACGGTTTTACACGTTGATCAATACCTATTATGAACTGGATGTTTTGGAAAAAATCAGCTACTACTGATTCTAGAGAGGAAAAACCCAAATCAAAAACGCGCGAATGGGGCGATGCCATTCTCTTTGCCGTAGTGGCAGCAACCCTTATCCGCTGGTTGATTATGGAGGCCTACACGATCCCTACGCCTTCCATGGAGAACTCTCTGCTGGTGGGCGATTTTCTGTTCGTAAGCAAATTCCATTATGGAACAAGGACTACCTCCACCCCTCTCCAGGTTCCGCTCACACATCAAAAGATCTGGTTCACCAACCTTCCTTCTTATGTCGAATGGATAAAATTACCCCAATACAGATTACCCGGTATATCTCATGTGAAGCGAAATGATGTGGTGGTATTTAATGTGCCACCGATGGGTCTCAACGAGGGAGTCGATTACCCCGTGGACTTGAAAACGAATTATATCAAACGTTGCGTGGCACAGGCAGGTGATACATTGGTGATACGAAATGGCGATGTGATTATTAATGGAGAAATATTACCGAAGCCTCCTCACATGCAAATGAGTTATTATGTCACCTCAAAATCAACCATCAACGAACGAAACTTATCGAGCCTGGGGCTCGGACCTGAAGACTATGAAGTGATGGGCCATACATCTGAAAGTGAAGTCATGTACCACATGTGGCTCACAAATGAAACCGTTGAAGAATTAAAAAAACTTCCTTACGTAACAAAGGTGGATGAAGAACATTTATCCGAAACATCACGCGTATTTCCGTATGCGGAATATTATGGATACAATGAATACATTCCAGACTCCTTGAAAAAATTCCAATGGAGCGCTGACAACTTTGGCCCACTGTGGATACCGAAGGAAGGTGCTACTATAGACATCAACGCGTCTACATTAGCGCTCTATGGTTTTGCCATCAAAAAATATGATCACAACGATGATGTGAAAATTGAAAACGGCAAACTCATGATCGATGGCAAGGAAGTGACTACGTATACTTTCAAACAGAATTATTATTTCATGATGGGCGACAACCGCCACAACTCCCTCGACTCACGCTATTGGGGATTTGTGCCGGAAGACCACATTGTGGGCAAGGCTTTCTTTATCTGGTTGTCTATTGATAAGAATGCTGACTTCTTACACAAGATACGTTGGAGTAGGTTCTTTAACTTAATCCGATAGATGCCAACGTCATTGGTAGGAATACCCGGAACGTTAATAAACCAGCGAACTGCAAATGACGAAGCCTGCCTTCCGGTCAGGCAGGCAATCCCCAAACGGGTAGAGCGAAGGTGAATGCAAAGCCCAAAGCCTAATCCTTCGTCAAGGCATTGCTTCGGAATGTTAAGCGCAGAATCGAATTTAAATTCAGAACCATTCCTACCAATGCCGGTAAAATTGCATGACGCGCAGAGTCATAAAGCCGTCACATTGTGTTCACTTAATTTTACCTTGACCTCTTTCAGTAGTACCTCCGGCAACTGCATGTTGGGCGATAGTGAGATAAGTTGATTCAACAAAAGGAGCAGCTCTCGCTGAATCAATCGGTCTGTTTTTCCGTAATCCCAAATGGGTAAAATGCAAAACGAAAACAATTGTTCAAAAGAAAAATGGAGGGTATAGATCAATGTCTCATCATTATCATTTTTAATGCTGGTAGCTGGAAATGAACTAAACCGAAAAGCCAGCAACTGAATCAACGCTCGTAAACTTACAACGGCCGTGCCCGGATCATTTATACCGGGGCTCAGCGCCTTGATCGCAATCTCCATCAGCTGCCTAAAGCCATAGAAATAATTATCCTCAATGGATTCACTTGTGCTCAACGTAACAATGCGTTGTAGCTCATATGCTTTGTCTTTCGATAGCAACACATCTATCTTCAGCAAGGGTGTGCCGCGCAAGACGAATGTTCCTTGTGCATGTATCATAAAAACATGACAGGGAAACTCATTGCAAAATTCCAGCAACGCATCCTCGTTGAACCCCTCGTAAATACCTGATGTATCTGACATGATTGTATACGGTACCGCTTTCGGTTCTTCTATTGCGGGCGAGGACGTCAATGTACAATCATCCTTTAGCGATTGAAGGGTATTTTTAAAAATGCGTTGAATGATCACTTCATATTTTACCGACTGGGTAATGTAGTGAAGGAAATAAATAAAAATAAAAATATCAATGACCGTAATTAAGATCAACAAATAGGTGCTGAGCGCAGGCACATAAATACCGGAATCAATGTCACGAACCGTGCTCAACAAAAAAAGTGCATACACAATGGTGCCGATATACACACCCAATACCAGTTGCTGAAAACGGTTGCCAATTAACTTGTCCAAAACGCGATTACTCATCTGAGACGCTGCCTGGTTGAGAACAATCATCACCATGGAGAAACTAAAAACAGTAAGTGATAGTATGCCGGCAGCAATGGATGAAATAATACTCCGGGCGGTAGTCGCATCCTTTAAGGTAAGCCATGTCCATTGGCTTTTAATTTGTTTTCCTAGGTCAGAATAATCGAAGAAAATCATGATAGTGGAAAGCAATAAAAAGAGCAGACCGATAAAGGCAGGATAGAAAGCAATGCTATTGAGGATGCCACGATATCTCTTCCCTATCCAGATTTTTATTTCATTTAACATAGTTAAAAATTAAAAAGGTAGCCAGGAACATCCTGGGGAACGACATCCTAAAGGTTTACTCGTCTTATGGTTGCAGGACAGAACTCTATTTTTTGATTACTTTAACAACCACAATTTTTTGTCCCGCCCGACATTTCACAAAGTAAATCCCGGAGGCTTCGTTCCGCAAACTAAAATTACCGGAAGAAATACCATCCTGAAAATCAAAATCAACCACACCAATTTCTTCACCGAGTGCATTGCATACTGTTGCATAATTCAACGGCTGTGTATTTTCGGCCTTGATAAAAAATTCATCATAGGTAGGATTTGGGTGTATCGTAATCTTATCCAGCAGGTTCTGTTCCATCCCTGTTATCAAAAATTCATATGTTCCCATCTTACACGCTTCGTTGCCAATGATGACACTATACGTTCCGGGTTCTATAGGTTTTAGTGTAGGTGAATTGGCTTCCGGTATAATCTCGTTGTTGAAGTACCATTGAATATTTTCTGTTTCATCTATGGAAAGCATACCATCGAGGTTTTTAACATCAAGGGGATCCATTTGCTTACCAACCTGTAAAACGAACCTACTCGTACCTGTGGAATTTCCGTCACTTGTTACAGCAAAATTGTAGGGTTGATCTTTACTAAGGACAACTTTTTTGTCAAGAAAATTATCGAGCAGCGTGGCCGTTACATTGTCCTCAAAGGATTCTTCCCCTGAAAGTTTCAAGGTGTAGTTTCCTATTGCTGCGTAGTCAATGCCTAACCGGATAGCGGTGTTGCAAAGTAAAGTAGACCATGAGTTGATAGATAACTTTTCATTCGTGTCACTTAAGGTAGAAAGACTAAAAGATGCATTTAACAACTTCCATGCATCGGCGTGATTATCAAAACCAGGGGTAGCATCTTTTCTGAAATGAATAACCGTTTCATCCTCTATAGCGCCCTTCACCAACCGGAGCCGGAGTACATCCGACGGTTTTTCATCCCGTAAGAATATTGCAGAAGCGCCAGGTGCCTTTACATTTTCGTTGGCTGTGAGTATAGGTGTTCCCATACCATTTGCTTTTACCCAAAAAGCCTGGCCCATGGCTATGTAACGCGATGCACCATTTGTGCCGACAACACCATTCCATGATCCAACAAGTGGAGGTGTAGCGCCGTTATCACGAAAATAGATAGATTCATCCACTTGATCTTTGGTCCATCCTGTCGGTGCATCCCAATCCATGGTAGAAGGAAAAGGATTTCCAATTAAATTCCATCCATCATTTTCCACATTCCCCAAGTAATCCAAATTGTCTGTTGCTGTGAATGTAACTGGAAAAGAAATTTCATCAACATTAGCCTGGTTGATTGTGCCGCTAACATCCCATAGCGCGGAAGTAATAAGGTTTCCGTAAATGTATAAGGCATATCCTCTTCCTGCATGAAGCACTTCTGAATTAGCAACCATTGGATAATCCACGTACCCATCGTTTAAATCAGCAGTACCGTTACCATTAACGTCGGTTACATACGTCTCGTTATAATAGAACAAAGATTGATTGCCACCACTTGATCCCGCGAATGGACCTGTAATAGGAAGTTCATTTTGAAGATCGGCAACAGTTCCGTCTTTTACTGGAGAGGAAATGTATCGGTATAAACTTGAATTAGTTCCTTCCATGGCCATGAAACGCTGCACGGTAACTTTGCCACTAACTACTGCGCCACTGGGCAATGCTGCAATGGCAGCATCTTGTGTCGGGTTGTCGTTTGTGGAAATTAATGTGAACTCGGCATCGTTGTCCGATCCATCAGCATCCAATTTTGCATTGGCAGCCAATGTTAAAATGCCGTGCAAATTCTGATCGCTCTGCACTTGGATACCGCTCGTATTTAGTATGGATATATCATTGAAATCCGTGGGCGCAGATCCCTCCAAACTTTGCGCTGTGGATCCATCGAACACTACCGTGCCTGTGCCCGCCACAAAACTTCCGTTATTAATCCAGTTCCCTTTCACATTAATTTCATGATTGCCCGATGCCAATACCCCCAAACTCTTAATCATGATGCTGCCATTGACAACCATATCTCCGGTAACATTGATGGTGTTGCCGCCCTGGATGTTAATTAATTTATCGCTGATGCCGGGTACTGTTGTTGCTGTTTCCCAGGTAGAACCATTTCCAATCTGCCAGGTAGCGGGCGAACTCCAGTTCCCCGTAGTGGCTACATTACTTCTATACTCACCAGGGTTTGGTAAAGAGAGGCCAAAAACATTTTTGGCAACCACGCGATTGAATAATTCTTTGTGCCCTGCCTTGTTGAAATGAATGTTATCACCCGCTGAATATAGAGGATGGATGGTAGTGTCGGCAGGATTGTACATGCCATCCCAAAAATTGATAGTATGGTCTACACCAAAGTTCTCTATGATGGCATCCTTAATTTGCGCCATTTTCTTTTTCATAGCAGACTGAAAGAAGGGGTAATCTGCCCGTGGTTGGGTAGTGGTAATAAAGCACTTGTTACCTGTGCGTGTTGCAGAGTCGTAAATAATCTGTAGAGTAGTCATAACATCCGCAATGGACATCACATCATACCCATTGGAAGGGAAATTGACAATGACCACACCGTTAGAAGGAACGGAAAGACTACTTAATAAACTATTGGCTTTGGTAACATTCCGGTTTGGGTCTGGCATCGCACTGGTATAACTAGAAGGCATGGCCTTATAAGGTGTGTAGCCACCTTTACCAAGGTTATAGGTTTCATCTACAATGCCCAATTGGTTTTTGTAATATTGATTGAACCGATTAACCCACGAACTGTCTATCGGAGCCGCTCCAACTCCTTCAGTAGTAGATGAACCTAAAGCAACCATTCGCCTGGGTTCTGGTGCAGAGAACAATTGTGTTTGTGGAATAACTTGTTGTGCTGTACTGGGGCTACTCCATTCTAGTTTCACTGAGGATTCCCCGCCAAAGTCACCGTATTCCATTCTTATTCTGTACCGTTGACCTGCTTCCAATCGAATAGAACCAGACAGTGTTCCTACTGGAAATCCGAAAGTCCATCTGTCAATTAAGAGCACATTATCCACCCACAATCTAAATCCATCATCTGCCGTGATAAAAAATTGATACGTCTCACTGAATTGAGGAAGAACCTCACCCGTCCAACGTGCGGTAAAGAAGTCACCAAAAACTTGAACATTATTATCCGGTGACAAGAATCCCCAATTGAAATCAATGACAGGCTCAATACGGGTCAAGGCTACGGCATTCGCAAATCCATTTGAAATAGCTAATGCAGAAGTAGCATTATCGCGATACTCTCCTTTCAGTCCATTACCGTTTCCTACTTCCAAAATATTATAGTGGGCAACAAAACTCTTATCCAGTGCAGGTGCATCAAACGTAAACTGCCTTGCTAGCATTTGGTCTGACCATGAAGCATAAGTGTACAAAGCGCCGCCTGGTGTTTGTTCGGTCGGAGCCTCCAATGTTCGCGTTAAGCCTACTACACTTTTAAATACATACGGTGTTTGCACGGTCTGGCCATCCAGTAGCAAGGTAAGGTTGGCCGGATTAGTAGTAAGGGTGATGTCAACCTTTTGTGGAAACACATCCTGATAAATTGTTTTTGAAAACCCACCAGCATCCGTAGCAGTTAAATACACGCGATACCAAACATCATCAGAGGTCTCGCCATTTTTAGGGATGATAAAATCTCCACCGGCAATGCCATTAGTGGCAGGCAAGCCAGGATGTGAATGTACATTATGATGAAAATCTA
>JBBRKB010000212.1:0-6896 GCA_038218385.1 Cytophagales bacterium
TACATCGTAATGTCCATACACTAAAACGGTTGGCAATTTTGCATCGATTATTTTTTCAGCATACACAATAGGATGCCCTTTCGTTTCGCAAATCTCAACGGTGTCTACGCCTGCTTGCGCAAATTTTTCTTTTAGAAATTCTGCTGCCTTGCGCACATCACCTTTGTGTTTGCTGTCAGCACTTACGGATGGAATACGAAGCCAATCAAACAGCTCGTTGAGGAAACGATCTTTGTTGGCGTTGATATAATCTTTTGTCATGGTTAATAATGAAAATAATGTGTGGTCAAATTAAGACTTGCTGATATGAACGACAACAGTTAGAGGGAATAAGATTTAAGAATGCGGAACCAAATGCAGATTAACTGAGAAATGGTTAGAACCCATCATCCGTTTTCTTTTTTTCTTCTGTTGGTTGTTCCTCTGTTGTTTTCTTCGGGGCTCGTGTTCCTCCGCTCAGACTGTAAGGGGTTTCTATACCGTAATAATCGTTTCGGAACCGGTTAATAAAAGCCAGCGTCTCATCATCGCTACCCGGAATAAAAGCGATCTCACCAATTTTTGCTTTGCCCGCATTGGTTTTTTTGGCGATCGTAGAATTGAATTCACTGTTGGATGAATGTACTAATAACCGGCTGCCTTCAAATCCAAAATAATACCAAGAGTCTGGCGATGCTTTAATGAAGACATTGAAAATAGAACCGCCATCTTCTGTCTTTTTCACCTCGACAAAACCTTCGAACGCACCATTGATGTCGTTGCGTAAAATATTGGAAATGCCAATTGTGCCTTCACTGTAAAAGGCCTTTCGTTTGTCAGACCATTTCAAATTTACATTTGACAACACGAGTGGTTTTGCCAACGCGGCCAAAGTTGATAGTGATACATATCCTTGAAGGGTTTTTTGTTCATACTCTTTTACCACACGCTCACCTACAATGTCTGCGATTTTATAAAGCAATTCTGTTTGATCGCCAAGCCCTTCTTCCGCACCTTCAATTTTAATCACTTCTTTGATGTCGCGCGCCATGATATCAAACGCTTGCGCGGGCACATTTGAATCCATTACCAATAAGGTGTTCATCCGGATGTCGCTGGTCTCCAGGTTGCCAGAGCCGAGTGCTGTAGCCGTCACACTAAAATCTTTCGAGCCATTGAACAAACTTATGGGTCCCTCAAAACGTACCTGAAGATTGTCATCGTTGTATGAAAAAACTTTTCCCGAAAGTTTATTACCCGCTGATTTTTCGCGGTCTTCTATTTTATATTCCTTCGATTCTGGGTCATAGAACAATGATCCGTCAGGAAGAAATAAGTCTTCATCACCTTCGCTTCGTTTTTCATTCAAAAAAGAAATATACAGGCTGTTGTCTTGGGCAAAGTGTAATCCTGCCTCCACGCGTTTACCATCTTCGTTTACGGCATTGGCAAAGTCGATACTCACATCGGTTTCATCTCCCGTTTGGTTATATTTTATCCATGTGTTATAATTCTTGATTTTTTTAATGTCAAGTTTTACATAGCCGTCCAATTGTAATGCGGGTCGTGTTGCATACATGATCATGTTGCCTTTGTAAAACATCCCTGCCCCAAGCACCAATTTATCTTTTTCAGTAACAGCCCCTGTGGCCACCGTTTGCATGGAAGCATTGGATGTTTTTCGTTGTGTACGTCTGGTAGGATCTGCAACAACGACAGGCTCCAAATGGAAGTCCGTCATCTTTATAGCAAAGGTGTCACTGAGAAAATTCACGTACTGATAGGTAGCATATCCCGTGAACTCCCGTCTTGAAATAATATCAACCACGCCTTGCGTAAGGCGATGGTAGCCATTCAAAGTGTCTACAATGATGGTTGTATTTTTTAATGTTCCGATTTTCGAGTTTTCAAGAATAAGAACTTCGTTATTTTCAGGTGTGATCTTAGCATCGGCAACAATGATGTATGGAATACCACTTACCTTAAGCTCCTGTGTCTTCATGTCGTACTCGGCACTTTCAGCATTGAAATAAAGTGAGTCAAGTTCTTTTCGTGTAGAATAGAAATAAGAACTCTCAATGCTTGCTTCAGGATTTTTGGTCATGATAATTTTTTGCGTGTTCAAATCCCAGCGTGCATTCGGTATAGAGGTTTTCACCTGTGCATAGGGGAAGTTGATCGCAGCAGTCCCTTCCACCTCAGGACTTATATCTGCATAGTTTTGTTCAAGATTGAATTTAAGGCGAATGTCATTACCAAACATCAAAGGCTTTTGCGGGTCATTGCTGTTCACTTTAAATTTTGCATGACGGGCGCCATAGCTATTTCCCGTAAAGGAAATTTCTTTCGATAACAATTCTGTACCGCGAGTATCCAGTTTGCCTTCGCCAGCTACACCTGCTTTTGAAACAATAATTTTCCCGTTCAATTGTGCTGTGGAATCGTAGAAGTTAAATGGAGCCTTTGTATTCTTAAGCACCATCTGGTCTTGCTTGGGATACCATTTCATTTCAAAGTCGGGCAGCGATGCTTGAGGAAACAGAACATCTCCAAATTGTTTCTTGTCGATCTTTGCACGGCTACCGTTGGCGATGACGGAATCAGGATAGAAGAGAAAATCAGGTGAAGACACTGTTGCTGCGAGGTAATTTATTTTTCCATACCCACGAAGGCCTCGGTTGTTTAGTGAAAGCGCACCCGTCATGTTTCCATCACCGTTAAACAATTGGTATCCTTCTTTTGGAATGGCGTGTTCAAAGCCCAACGATTTATCGGGCATAGTGTGTAACTTCTCTTTGAACTTGGGAAACATGCCGCTCGATACAAACGTACCATCGAAGTTTATGGAAGCAGGATCAGCATCGTTCAAACTATCTATTTTAAACGGTGGTATCACAAAGAAGAATGACCGATCGTAGGCACCGCTCAATACTTCGGGGCGGTCAAAATAAATCACGCCACCGGTTGACGCATCGAGGCGTGGATAGTTGGGTAACTTTGCTTTGCCCGATTTATTGTTGGTCTTGCTGATGTACAATGTGCCTGAGGATTTCGATATATCTCCCAGGTCTCCTGCTGCTGCTGCCGTTGAGTCGGCACCTACCATGGAGTTGTTTACTTTCCTTCGGATGTTTTGTCCCTTTGAATTTTTCTCACTTACATAAAAATTTATAGAATCGATCTGGCTCATGCTGATGAAGAAGCTGTCGTACTTCAACATGAATCCCTTTCCGCTGATTTCGAAATTTCCTGCGCTGATGGTTCCATCAAACTTAATGTCGCGGTTTTGCATGATGGTGATTACACTACTGTCCGGTTCAATGCGCACGTTTAATGAATCACTTACTTTAAATTCTTCAACTCCACGAACCGTCATGTAGCCTTTGTCGAAGTTCAAGGTAGCGTTGGCCGAACTGTCAATAACAGAATGGATCTTCAGGTTGTCATAATCCGATTCGCCTTTAAAGGAACGGTACAACTCCACGGCTTTGTTTTTCACAATCACCAGATCGGTGCGTGGGTTGTAGGTTGCATATCCTTTTTGGGATAGAAACTCCATGGCATGTTTTATTTCCTGAATATCTTTTTTAGCAAAGTTGGAGAGATCGCCAGAATAGAATTGGCGTGTTTTGTTTTTCAAACAATAACTCACTGCGAGCACGAGGGGATGAAAACTAAACCCTTGTCCACCGAGCAATCGAAAATCATCCTGATCATAAAAGTCGACAGACTCAATCACCATGGGCACGGTGTTCCGATTGCCGTTAGTGAAAATGTTCATGCTGTCCGATTTCAAATCCCACTTCAAAATATCAGCGGAAAAATCTATGTTGAAAAACGATGCTGCGTAAGGTGCATTACGCAGTGACCCTTTGACTGGTATAACCGAAAGGTTTTCTTTATTAAAATCATATCTGATTTTTACATCAGGATGTACGATGGAATCATTGCGTTGATAGATTTTAATTTTTGTTCGTGCTGATTGAATGGCTGAGTCAAGAAATAAAAACTCTGGCGACCATGCTGTAAACTTTCGTTCACCCTCACTGGACACATCTATCATGGAATAATCGCCAGACAAAGACCCACTGGAAATTTTATTCCCCGTAAGGGAAAAGCCACCTTTGTATTTAATGTTATCATTTCCAATTCCCTGAATAGCGATATCACTTTGATAGGATTTGAATTGTGGATAGGTTGAGGCAACAGAATCTTTTCTGGCCTGGCTTTTAAATTCAAATGTACCGGCAATTTCACCAGGTGTTTTCCCAGTGTAATTTAATTTTACAAGGTCAGCTTTCACATCCGGATTGTTGGTATTGAAATTATAGGCCGTAAATGTGCAGGTCACCACATCGTTATTCAATCCGGCAGAAGTCCAATCGAAAGATCCTCCTTCGCCTACAAACAGATTGTCTTTAAGCGAGAAGACGCCTTTGGTATTTTTCAAAAAAACGGAATCATACTTTGTCACAAAATTTAATGTGAGCCGATCAAACCGGATCACTGGGCCTTCAACATAAGGCTGCACAGGTGGTGTGAGCCAACTCGGCATAGATTCTTGAATGGTGTCGTCATAAGGTGCAGGCGGTGTGTCATCATAGACAGGATCATTTGCCGGTTGCGTGTCTTGCCAGTTGTCATCTTTTGGTGGATCATTATTCGGAGCAGAATCCTCCCAATTTAATGTAGGTGCAGGAGCAATGTATTCAAACTGATAGTTGTCGTCAGTAACATATAAGCGAAACGATTTTTCATAATGAAGGGCATGATACTGAAAAAACTCCCGCGACTGGTTGAAGAACGTAGCGGTCACTTTACTATCGCCGGCATCGAGTACTTGTTGGGTCACAGACAAGAAATCGGTGAAACGCGAGGCATCTATCTTCTCAATATTAATAGCGTTGGATATGGCACCAAAATAATTTATTAGATAAGGTTTCAAACCGTATTTCATCCGCTTCATCTGCCCTACCTGCTTCTGAATGGTGTTTTGTTGCGCAAGATTTAAGCTGCTCCATGCGGAAAAGAAACCGCCACCTGTGACTATGGGGTCAATGTTGCGGGTTTTCTCCAGTGCAATTCTCACACTATCGGGGAAGTTAGCGGGTAAAGCCGCATTGTTCTCCGTTTTTCCCTGGGAGAACAGTGTGGCCTGAATGCCAATGACAAGAATGTAGGTTAAAAAGTGCTTCACAAATTTGAAACCTTGAAATTCGTAAATATTGATCAAATAAGCTAAAACCATGGATTACATACAAACGAATAGTCCTATTGAATTAGTTTTATCGCGGTGTATAAATTTGCTTTCCGTACGGATGGTTGTTGAATAACTTTTATCTTGGAACTTTTTCAGACCTATGATCGATGGCGTCCAGCTAAATTTTGATGAGAACAATCTTTGGGTGCTGAACTTGTGCCTGGCGATTATCATGTTTGGTGTAGCACTCGAACTCAACGTCTCCGACTTTAAACGCGTATTGTTAAGTCCTAAAAGTTCTATTGTAGGCTTGGTTTCTCAATTTATTTTACTTCCTGCCGTCACCTTTGTGTTGATCATCATTTTAAAACCTTCTCCAAGTCTGGCGTTGGGAATGATTTTGGTTTCTTGCTGTCCGGGTGGCAACCTTTCAAATTTCATGACCCATTTGGCAGGGGGCAATTCAGCATTGTCAGTAAGTCTTACTGCTGTAGGAACGTTGCTGGCAATAGTGGCCACACCCCTCAATTTTGAATTCTGGGGATCGATGTATGAACCCACAGCAGCAATTCTAAAATCGGTGAGTATCAATCCGATTGACATGATAAAGACGATTGTCA
The DNA here is from genome assembly GCA_038218385.1 of Cytophagales bacterium. Classification (GTDB taxonomy): domain Bacteria; phylum Bacteroidota; class Bacteroidia; order Cytophagales; family Cyclobacteriaceae; genus JBBRKB01. Next base: position 5,800 of record JBBRKB010000212.1, read on the forward strand.
TGCTCGCCGGCGTTCCCATTGTGGCGGGCATGTTGGTGAATCATTTTTTCTCTGGTGCGGCAAAAAAAATGGCGACATTTGTTAAGCCGCTTTCCATTTTAATGTTTGCTGCCATTGTGGTTATCGCTTTCGCTAAAAACTATGACATTTTTTTGACGTATATCGATCAGGTTGTTTTCTTGGTCTTCCTTCATAACCTTGTGGCGCTTGCAACGGGATTGATTTCTTCACGCCTGGCGCATCTTAGTGATGAAGATCAAAAAACAATTGCTATTGAAACCGGCATTCAAAACTCAGGACTTGGCTTATTGCTTATTTTTGGTTTCTTCAATGGACTTGGCGGCATGGCCATCGTGGCAGGGTGGTGGGGCATCTGGCATATTATTTCAGGTGTTGGCGTTGCGTACCTTTTTTCCAACATATCCTTTTCAACAGTAAAAAATTAATGGTGGGCAGACTGTGGTATGAATTTTTGCGAGCCTATGTGGGCTTTGGGTTAAAATTTTATTTTCGAAAACAAACTATTGTTGGCAAGGAAAATCTTCCGCACGACAAGCCCATTGTGTTTTTGGCCAATCATCAGAATGCATTTCTCGATGCTTTTTTTATTGTGACAGGCACAGCCTACAGTATTTATTTCCTTACGCGCGCGGAAGTGTTTAAAGGAAAATTTTCCCGTTGGATTTTATCAAGCATGAAACTCATTCCGGTTTATCGCATCCGTGATGGTTGGGATTCACTGGAAAAAAATGCAGCAACCTTTAATCAATGCTATAATGCATTTCAACACAATGAGTGTATCATCATGTTTCCGGAAGGAAACCACGACCAGCACCGGAGATTACGTCCCTTGAGTCGCGGGTTCACAAAAGTTTGCTTTGGCGCACTGGAAAGAGACAATGAAATGGATTTACAAATTGTTCCGGTGGGCATTAACTATGAACATCATGTCAACTATTTTAAAAATGCCAGCGTACATTATGGAAGGCCTATCGCGATAAAACAATATTTCACCGAAGCAAATGGTGCCAACATGCTTCGCGATAAAGTAGCAGAAGAAATTAAGAAGTTGATGGTTCACATTGAAGATAAAGACA
>JBBRKB010000213.1:0-6895 GCA_038218385.1 Cytophagales bacterium
AAAAATGTTTTATGATTTCGCCAGACCCTATGCCTTGGTGCATGACTATTATCACGAACAAAAAATAAAAGCGTGGGGAGGCCCTGAGGTAGGTGTTGTGGAGATGAATGGGGACGATTGGAGACCGTATTCTCCTGAAACATTTTTGTGTCCTCCATTTCCAAGTTATGTATCGGGGCATAGTACGATAAGCGCTGCGTGTGCTGAAGTGCTGCGAATGTATACACATAGTGATGTGTTTGGTGCAGAAGTAAAACTGGTGCCCGGGGCTCTAACGGAACCCGACCATCTGGGTGATACGGTAACCATTAAATTTCCAACCTTTACAGAGACAGCTGAAATGGCCGGAAGATCACGCGTGCTGGGCGGCTATCATATTCAGGCTGACAATGTGGAAGGCTTGAACCTGGGTCGCAACGTTGCTACTGCTGTATGGAAAAAGTATTTGATGTACCTTGGTGAGTGATCTGATTGAATTGGAGCACGTGTACTAGATTTAGTATTTTATCAAACACGATCACACTCCCACACAACTCGTAGCTAGTAGCTAGCAGCTTTTTAAATTATTAACGCATGAAACCTTCAATGTATCTTAAGTCCCTTCTGGTAATCGCTTCTATTCTTTTAATGAGTGCTTGCACATCTAAAGAAGAGACTCCGGTTGAAGTAGCGGATAAGACTGAGCCACTATTCAAAAGAGTTTCTTCGCAGCATAGTGGTGTCACCTTCAATAATGTATTGGAAGAGACATACGATAATTTCTTTGATTTTTTCGCGTATGTATATAACGGTGCAGGTGTTGGCATAGGAGACATTAACAACGATGGCCTTTCTGATATTTACTTTACAGGAAACCAGGTGCCCAACAGACTATACCTTAATCAGGGAAATTTAGTTTTCAAAGATATTACGGAATCTGCGGGAGTAGGAGGTGGCAAAGGTTGGAACAATGGTGTAACCATGGTAGATATTAATGGTGATGGAAACCTTGATATCTATGTGTGTAGAGGGGGATGGCAAGAAGCGAAAGAACTACGAAAAAATTTACTCTTCATCAATCAAGGAGACCTCACCTTCAAAGAACAAGCTGATGACTATGGTTTGGGTGAAACAAACTATTCCATTCATGCCGCATTTTTTGATATGGACAATGACAACGATCTGGATGTCTACATTACCAATCGCCCCGATTCCTTTAATCTTCCGTTGACGCAAATGATAAGCGAAAAAAAGTTATCAAAAACAGAAAACAGGGACAAGTTATTTATAAATGAAAATGGAAAATTCAGGGAGATAGGACGTGAGGCGGGTATCACCAATAACTTTGGCTATGCTCTCAGTGTCGTTACCGCTGACTTAAACGGAGATGGCTATACCGATATTTTTGTTGCCAATGATTTTGCTGAAGGAGATTATTTGTATATCAATCAACAGAACGGAACATTTAAAGAACAAATAAAAGACGCCACCAATCATATCTCTATGTATTCGATGGGCACTGACATAGCCGATATCAATAACGATGGACTAGAAGATATTTTTGTAAGTGAAATGTTGCCCGAAGATTATAAGCGGTCGAAGGTATCTATGCCTTCTATGGATGTGGAAGGATTCTATGAAATAGTAAATAGTGGTATGCATAAACAGTACATGCATAACGCGCTACATTTAAATCAAGGCAACCTGTTTTTTAGTGACATATCACAATTGGCAGGCGTTACTAAAACCGAGTGGAGTTGGTCGTGTTTGTTGGCCGATTTTGACAACGATGGTGATCGTGATTTATTTGTGGCCAATGGATACAAGCGTGATGTTTTCGATGGTGATGTTCAAGACAAGCTTGCTGTTTTCGCCAGAAAGAATAGAAGTAAATACAAGACGGTGGAAGAAATGTTTCAAAATGGCTTCAAGGATTTCATTGAAGTATATGAACCTATAAAAGTAAACAATTACCTTTTTAAGAATAATGGCAACCTTAAATTTTCTAAGGTAAGTGAGTTGTGGGGATTTACTGAACCTAGTTTCTCTAATGGCGCCGCTATAGGTGACCTTGATAATGATGGCGACCTTGACATGGTCATCAATAATTTAGATGATGAAGCTTTTGTTTATGAGAATACATCATCAACTAAAACCAACTACCTAAAAATAAAACTTGAAGGCCCTGCCGGGAATACCGATGGATTGGGAGCAAAGGTCACGCTATTCTACAATAATCAAATTCAATTTTTTGAGAATAAAACAGTACGTGGCTATTTATCATCAAACGATCCGATTGTTCATTTTGGCTTAGGTAATGTCTCGCAAGTAGATAGCATACATGTGCGCTGGAGTGATGGAAAAGAAAATGAGATAGGCCTGACAAAAGCTAATCAGCTCCTTAAGGTTTCGTACGAAAGTGCAAAGAACATAAAGTCACCTACCGTAGGGTCGGGTAAATTTTTAGAAGAATCTACGCACAATTTATTTTCCACACCATTTGTTCACCATGAAAATTCATATTACGAATACCATGATCAAATATTATTGCCACACATGTTTTCGAAAAGCGGTCCTTTTATTTCTTCAGGTGATGTAAGTGGTGATGGCACTGAGGATTTTTACATAGGCGGAGCAGCTGGACAGGCAGGTTCATTGTACGTGCAGCGCAATGGCGTATTTGGAAAAAGTAAAGTTGTTTCATTTGAAGCAGACAAAGCATTTGAAGATCTGGGTTCAACCCTTTTTGATTTTGATGGTGATGGTGACCTCGATCTCTATGTTGTGAGTGGCGGTAGTGAGTTTCCTGAAGGATCGCCCAACTACAATGACAGATTATACATCAACGATGGTAAAGGGAATTTTGGAAAGGCTGTTCGCATTCCAACCCTTAGCAGCGGTTCTTCCATTGTCACATGGGATGTTGATCATGATGGCGACTTGGATGTGTTCCGCGGAGGGCAAGTGATGGCGGGTAAATATCCTCAGTCTCCCAGAAGTTATTTGTTGATTAATGAAAATGGAAAATTATTTGACAAGACCGAGTCTATTGCGCCCGATCTTGTGAAGGCCGGAATGGTTACCTCTTCAGTTGTTGCTGATTTGAATGGCGATGGAAAGGCAGAGTTGATTGTTGTTGGCGAATGGATGCCGATACGAATTTTCTCTTATGTGAATTCTAAATTAGAAGATGTGTCAGCATCGTACCGATTGCAAAACACAGAAGGCTGGTGGAATAAAGTTGTGGCGGCAGATCTGGATGGAGATGGCGATCAGGATTTAATTCTGGGTAATCTTGGTGAGAATTATAAATTCAGCGCAAGTGATGACAAGCCTTTTCAAGTGTTTGCAAAAGACTTTGATGGAAATGGTACGAATGATGTTTTCCTCGCGCGCTACTTAAAGGATACTGTATTGGTGCCCATTCGCGGAAGGGAATGTACATCGCAACAAGTGCCGGACATTGCACGCAAATTTCCTACGTTCACGTCCTTTGCTGAATCGAACATTAACCAAATACTAGGAAGCGACATTAAAGACGCATTGCATTTAAAAGCTTACTTATTTTCAAGTATTATTCTGATAAATAATAATGGCCGGCTCGATATGAAGCGCTTGCCTACTGAAGCTCAGTTCTCAACTGTCAATGGAATCTATGTAGACGACTTTAACAAAGATGGCATTCAGGATATTCTAATTTCAGGAAATAAGTTTGATGTAGAGGTGGAAACAACCGCAGCGGATGCTTCGCCTGGTATTTTGATGATAGGCCAAAATAATTTTAACTATAAATGTTTAAAGCCTTTTGAAAGTGGATTTAGTGTGCCTTACAACGTTAAGGACATGCAGGTTTTAAAAACAGGAGAGAGCAGGATAGTACTGGTGGGTGTGAACAACGGTAGATTAGTAGCGTATAAGGTAAAATAGGAATTTTGTTATCAGGAATTTGAAGATTGCAGACACCACCCTTACAACCGTGTGGCGAAATCTGTTTGGTCGAAATAATCTCCTGAGCGGTCGACCCGATGTTGGAAACAATCAATATTAACTTCCCCAGATTTTTATTGTTGTTTTTTTTTCCTTTTTTTGAAAAAAATAATAACTATCATTTTTTCAATGCGGTCTTCTTATTTGTTTCTAACGTTACTGGCAATAGTATTTGGAATATTTGATTCATCCGGCCAATCGGCTATTAAGGATTCCACCTTTTTAGACAAAGCGGAAGCAAATGCCTTGGTGCAGTACAGCAGAATTATGCGGTACCAGGCTCTGATATTTAATGGTAGCGAGTACCAGGAATTTGATGGCAACTTAGAGCAACATCCCTACTTTCAATCCGAATACCTTGAAGCAGGCACCATACGCTATGATGGTGAATTGTACCCTGCGATACCCTTGTTCTATGACCTTACCACCGATGAATTGATCATTGAGCATTATGATCAAAAGGGGTATCAGGTTCTTGTTAAGTTGCGCCAAGATAGGGTACAGTCATTTGAAGTGTTCGGCCATTCTTTTCAACGCCTCAGTGGTGACTCATTGAATTCCATCAAGACTGGATTTTATGATGTGCTGTATGATGGTGATGTGAAACTGTTTGCCCGCAGACGGAAGGTGAAGCATGAAGAACTCACCACAAACCAATTAATCGTAGAGTTCAATGAAAAGACAGCGTACTACCTTTGGAAAGGCGGGCGATATTACCCGGTGAAAAGCAAGCGCTCGATTTTGAAAGTATTGAAAGATAAGAAGAAGCTGCTGAATCAATTTTCTTCTAAAAGTAACTTGGATTATCATCTCAGAAAGGAAGCTTCTTTTGTAGAATTGATCAGGCAGTATGATAAAATTAAAAACGACTAGATGGCACATATTTACTTGAGGTTCTTTCTTTTTGCCTTGATCCTTCCGGTCAGTACGGTATTCGCTCAAAATGAGGAGCGAGTCACCTTAAATTTGAATGATGGAAAATTCTCTCAACTGGTTGAAAAAATTGAAGCACAGAGTACCTATCATTTTTTTTACGACCCACATCAATTCGATAGCACTAAAATATCTGTAAATGTTAGCAACGAGAAACTATCAGTCGTTTTGGATTCTGTTTTTTTTAACACGCCTTCCAACTACTCCATTGATAAACATAACGTATACATTACCACCGGTAAGGAATTGGTTTTTGAATTGCCGCTTGGTTTTTTTAATGATGAAAACCAACAGGGAAACACAACCGCTGCTGCCCTGTATGATTATATGTACACCAATGAGCAGAAAGAAAAGTTAAGTGATAGCGAGAAAATTATTGAGATAGGACCTCGCACCAATCGGATCAAAACGCCGCGAGCTACTGTTACCGGTTTTGTACGAAATGCCATTAATGGTGAGCCCGTGATTGGCGCTGTCATTTATAATGAGACAACAAAGACGGGTGCATCCACCGATGCGCATGGGTATTATGAGTTGAGTATTCCTACGGGTCGCAATGATCTCCGTGTGTCTTGCGTGGGTATGAATACTTCTATTCGCAAGGTTATGCTTTACTCATCGGGCAAACTGGATATCGAATTAAAAGAGTATATCACACCGCTGAAGGAAGTGATTGTTGAAGCAGAACGTGGTGCCAACATAACAGGCACGCAAATGGGTCTTGAGAAAATGGACATGAAGATCATGAAGCAAGTACCTGTTGCGTTTGGTGAAACGGATGTTTTAAAAGTAGTACTGACCCTTCCGGGTGTTCAGTCGGTGGGAGAGAGTTCTACAGGTTTGAATGTAAGAGGTGGCACCACGGATCAGAATTTGATTTTGTTTGACGATGCTACCATTTTCAATAGCGCTCATTTGTTTGGTTTTTTCTCAACATTTAATCCAGATGTAGTAAAGGATGTTGAACTGTATAAAAGTGGTGTGCCTGCTTCTTACGGGGGACGGCTTTCTTCTGTTATGGAGGTAACAACACGTGAAGGCAATAAGAAAAAATTCGGAGGATCAGGTGGAATAGGGTTGGTTACCGGAAGGCTAACGCTGGAAGGGCCAATTAAAAAAGGTAAGTCATCGTTCTTAATCGGTGGCCGCACTACATATTCTGACTGGTTGCTGGCTAAGGTAGATGATAAAAATATTCAGAACAGCAATGGTGGATTCTATGACCTTAACCTTCATTTGAACAATGAGATTAATGAAAAGAATACCATTGATCTAACCGGCTACTACAGCGATGATCGTTTTAGGCTAAACAACGATACGCTTTATACATACAACAATGTGAATGCTACACTGAAGTGGAAACACACCTTTAAGAAAAAACTCTTTGGTGAATTTTCTACTTCCTTTAGTGAGTATGGCTACAAAGTGTCATCAAACAGCAATCCCACGTATGCTGGTGACCTGGCTTATAAATTAGATCAGGTAAAGGCTAAGGGCGATTTTTCTTATTTCGCCAATGAGAAAAATACCTTCAACTTTGGCGTCAATGTAATCCGATATGATTTACAACCTGGAAGCCGCACACCATTTGGTTCAACTTCTATCGTTACCCCCGACAAAATTCAGGAAGAGCAAGGCTACGAAAGTGCTTTATATGTGAGTGATAAATTTGAGGTGAGCGATGCTTTATCGTTGTCATTTGGCTTGCGCTATTCTATGTTTAACTATGTGGGGCCGCATGATATTTATACCTATCAAGGAGCCAAGAGTGAGAGTTCAATCATGGATACAACATCCTACGGAAAGGGCTCGCTTATAAAAACCTATCAAGGGCCAGAGTATAGACTCTCTGCGCGGTATATGCTTTCCGATGCTTCATCCGTTAAGTTCAGTCTGCAGCGTATGCGTCAATACATTCACATGCTTTCCAATACCGCTGCCATTTCCCCTACGGATATTTGGAAGTTGAGCGACCCTAACATTAAACCCCAAATTG
>JBBRKB010000214.1:0-6829 GCA_038218385.1 Cytophagales bacterium
CAGAAGCATTAGGCCCGCTTCCCAATCGGCATGAACTCGAAACCATTGAAAATCCATTGGCATCAGAAGTATATAGTGCCGACAGTGTATTGCTCGGGAAGTTTTTTGTGCAAGAAAGATCACAAACTGAATACCGTAAAATCTCACAACATGTCATCCATGCACTGATAGCCACCGAAGATGTAAGGTTTTATAAACACCATGGTATTGACTGGCGAAGTTTTTTTCGTGTGATTGTTAAATCGGTGCTCTTTCAGCGCGAGTCTTCCGGTGGGGGCAGCACGATTACACAACAGCTTGTCAAAAATTATTATCCACGTAGATCGTATTTTGTTTTTTCTTTAGTGATAAACAAAATACGCGAAAACATTATCGCGGTGAGGCTAGAGAAAGTGTATTCAAAAGATGAAATTGTAGCCCTCTACCTCAACACCGTTCCGTTTGGTGACAATACATACGGCATAGAAACTGCCGCCAATCGATTCTTCTCTGTTTCATCTGAAAAACTTTCTTTGCCCGAAGCAGCTGTTTTGGTGGGTATGTTAAAGGCAACGTATACCTACAACCCACGCATTTTCCCGAAGCGTTCATTACAAAGAAGAAATGTTGTGATGAATCAATTATCCAAGTACGATTTTATCTCTAGCAAGGAGCGTGATTCCTTAATCACATTGCCAATCGAACTGCGGTACAATAAAATTACGTATCACGAAGGATCCGCTGCCTACTTCAGGGCACATGTACAACAACAGGTAACGAAGTTAATAGCTGACTTAAAAAATGATGATGGGGAAAAGTATAATGTTTATACCGATGGATTAAAAATTTATACTACACTGGATTCGAAATTGCAGCAATACGCTGAAGAGGCAGTAGCCGAACAGATGAAGAAACTGCAAAAGGAATTTGATAACCATTGGAAAAAATCATCGCCATGGAAATCACATCCTCAAATTTTGCAAAACGCTATTCACAACTCCGACCGGTACAAGAAATTGAAGGAGCAAGGAATGTTAGAGTCTGATATTTTAAAAGTGATGAATGAGCCAGTGCTCACCGATGTCTTTACATGGGCGGGTGACCAAGAGCAGAAGTTGAGCCCCATTGATTCTATTAAACATTACCTGATGATGCTCAACACAGGTGTGCTGGCAATGGATAAGACGGGAGCAATCAAAATATGGGTAGGCGGCATAAATCATAATTATTTTCAGTTTGATCATGTGAGGGAAAGCACAAAACGCCAGGTGGGCTCTACCTTCAAACCCTTTGTATATGCTGCTGCCCTTGAGCGCGGCATAAAACCATGTTCCTATATCTCTGCACAGAAAACAGTATACACCGATGTGAAAAACTGGACTCCAGAAAACGGACACGAGAATTATGATTTGAAATATAGTATGGCAGGTGGCCTTGCACATTCTGTGAATACAGTGTCGGTACGCTTGCTTGAAGAAGCTGGCATCAACAATACCATTGCATTGGCAAAACGGGCAGGCGTGACCAGTGAGATCGCTGCGGTGCCTTCCATTGCATTGGGTGTTTCATCCATCTCTATGGTGGAAATGGTTACAGCCTACGTTTCATTTATTAATAAAGGAAAAAATGTTACACCCATGTACCTCACAAAAATTACCGATCGAATGGGTAAAGTGCTGGTAGAATTTAATATGAAAGATGGAGAACAAGTGATGGATCCAGAAAATGCACGGTTGATGGTTGAAATGCTAAAGGGTACTGTTGATAGCGGCACCGCTGTAGCGCTGCGAACGCAATATGGTTTAAAGAATGACCTGGCAGGAAAAACAGGAACTACACAATCCAATACCGATGGATGGTATATGGCATTGACACCGGATCTTGTTATCGGCACGTGGGTTGGCGCTGATGATCCATCCATACGTTTTCGCTCGACAGCATTGGGACAAGGGGCACATACGGCCCTTCCTATTTTCGCAAGACTGTACCGGAAAGCAAATGCCGATCGAGCGTTAAACCATTACACACAAAAACGATTTGAACCTTTGTCAGCGCGTAATGAAAGGTTGTTGGCCTGCGACTTTTTTAAAGAAGACAAAACCTTTCTTGAAAAGATTTTTGGAAAAAAAGATGAAGAGGTAAAGCAGAAAGCATTTGGGGAGAAGGAAAAGAAGAAGGGTTTCTTTAAACGGCTTTTTGGAAAATAATTTATGGAAGCGTTTCAATGGGTGTTGCTTCATCCATTTGCAAAGCTGTGTTGTTACTGTTTTTGGTGTAGGTAATGATAATCGTAATCAGTAGCCCCACCAAGGCAACCCATGCAAACGCGGCACGCATGTTCAATGCTTCGGAGATAAAACCAATCATCGGTGGCCCCAGCAAAAAACCAAAGTACCCAATGGTGGAGACAAGGGCGATTGCTTTTCCGCTTGAAATGTGTGAGGACTTTCCCACTTCGCTATACGTAAGCGGAATAACAGAGGAGGTACCCAGGCCAACTAGAAAGAAGCCAATGATGCTGGTATAAAAATAAGGGAACACAACCGCTGTTAGCAATCCTGAAAAGATAAAGACACCGCTGGCTTGCAACACCACATGGGTTCCAAATTTGTTGGTGAGTGCATCTGAAATAAATCTTCCCGTTGCCATCATCGCCATGAAAGCGATAAAGCCTGCTGTAACCATAGCGCCTTCTGCTCCCACCACTTGCTTAAAATAAACGCCACTCCAATCGAACATGCAACCCTCGCATACAAGCCCACAGAAAGCCACACTACCCAGTTTGATGATTTGCTTATCTAGCAAGGCGAAAGAAAAACTAGTGGACATCGCTCGTGTATGCTCACGGTTCAGTAAAGGAAAGAAAAATGTAAGGAGTACAATAACGATAGTAGTTACGCTTACAAAGTGCGTGAATATGGTTAGGTTAAAAGTAATGGCCAACATACCCATTCCGGCACCACAAAACCCAGCCACACTCCACAGGCCGTGAAACGAAGCCATTACTACACGTCCATAATTTTTTTGGATAGCAAGCCCTTGAGCATTCATTGAAATGTTGAGCAGGTTTCCACTCATGCCGAAAAAGAATAATGCAATACCGAGAAGGTATAACGTAGGAGCCAGTGAAACCAACGTAAGGCACATGCTATAGAGCAACATACCCAATCCTACCGATGGACGGCTGCCATATTTATCTACCAACCATCCGGCAAGTGGCAGACCGATTAGCGATCCGATAGGTGTAATAAGCAGCAGCGCGCCAAGGTCAGAATCATCTAGATTAAAAGACTGCTTGATGTCAGGTATGCGGCTTGCCCAAGTGGAAAAAATCAGCCCGGTCTGAAAAAAGAGTGCGCTCAGTGCAATCCTCTGACGGGTCTTTATTTCCATGACTGTTTTACGTTGTTTACTTTTTAAATTTATTAACCAACATGGCCAGCTTATCTTCCATGCTGATCTCTTTTTCTTTAGGCTTGTTTTCTTTGGGCTTGTTTTCTTTGGGCTTGTTGCTTTTTGACTTCGGCTTGTTTCCTTTTGCAGGTATCTCCCCAGGCTGGGCAAAGGGATCGGCTTTCATGGAAAGGCCAATTCTTTTGCGTGCAACATCTACTTCAACCACGGTGACATTTACCTTTTGCTGAACCGCCACAACTTCGTTGGGATCTTTAACAAAATTATCAGACAAGTGGCTGATGTGTACCAATCCATCCTGGTGAACACCTACGTCTATAAAGGCACCAAAGTTGGTCACGTTGGTAATAATGCCCGGAAGTTTCATTCCAATTTTTAAGTCAGCGATAGCATTAACGCCATCCGTAAAACTGAACATCTCAAATTTTTGACGCGGGTCACGTCCGGGTTTTTCAAGCTCACCTAGTATGTCTTGCAGGGTAGGTAGCCCCACTTTTTCAGTAATGTAATTTTTAAGGTCAAGTTGTTTGCGTAGGTCGGCACTCGTCATCAAATCTTTTACTGAACAATTTAAATCAAGCGCCATCTTTTCAACTAGTGGATAACTTTCCGGGTGCACAGCACTCTCATCCAACGGATTGGAAGAATTGGCAATGCGCAAAAAGCCAGCGGCTTGTTCAAAAATCTTTTCGCCCAAGCGCGGCACTTTCATCAATGATTCGCGATCTTTAAAAGGACCATTTTCATTTCTGTATTCAATAATGTTTTTGGCTAATGCCGGGCTTAGCCCCGATACATAGGAGAGAAGCTCTTTGCTTGCTGTGTTTACTTCTACACCAACTGAGTTCACACAACTCATCACCACATCATCCAAACCAAGTTTTAATTTTGTTTGATCGACATCATGTTGGTATTGACCCACACCAATAGATTTGGCATCAATCTTTACCAGTTCGGCAAGCGGATCCATCAACCTTCGTCCAATGGATACAGAACCTCTTACCGTGAGATCCTTATCGGGGAATTCATCACGGGCAGCTTCTGATGCTGAGTACACCGAGGCACCACTTTCATTCACCATCAAAATCATAACCCTATGATTGAACGAAATGGTTTTTACGAACGATTCCGTTTCGCGCCCGGCTGTTCCATTCCCAATGGCAATGGCTTCTATTTCATATTTTTCCACAAGTCCCTTTACCAACGCGGTAGACTTGGCCAGTTCACGCTGCGGTTCGTTGGGAAAAATAGTGTCGTGATGTAAAAGCTTTCCTTGTTTGTCGAGGCAAACCAATTTGCACCCTGTGCGGAAACCAGGATCCAATGCGAGCACAGATTTTTGTCCTAATGGTGCCGTAAGGAGAAGCTCTTTTAAATTTGTAGAAAATACTTTTATCGCCTCTTCATCCGCTTTCATTTTTGTTTCCATGCGTATCTCCGTTTCAAGGGAAGGACGCATCAACCGCTTGTAGCTGTCTTTAATGGCAAGACGGATTTGATCTGAAGAATCGTTGCTATGGTTTATGAATTGTTTCTCCAACTTTAGAATGGCATTTTCTTCCGGAGGAAAAATATCCAGCGCAAGAACGCCTTCTTTCTCACCTCTTCGCATGGCCAATAACCGATGCGATGGTGTTTTGACAACGGGCTCTTTCCATTCAAAATAATCTTTGAATTTTTGGCCTTCCGTTTCTTTTCCTTTCAAGATGCGTGATTCTATTTCACCTTCTTTCCAAAATAGTTCACGAATTTTTTTTCTGGCTTCAGGATTTTCACTTACCCATTCCGCTATAATATCGCGCGCGCCATCCAAGGCTTCTTCCCATGATGCCACACCTTTTTCTTCATCCACATACGTGGAAGCAAATTCTTGGAGGTCGAATTTCTCCTCACCAATGATGCGTTGAGCCAAAGGTTCGAGGCCTTTTTCTTTCGCCACACTTGCGCGGGTCTTGCGCTTGGGTTTGTAAGGCAAGTAAATGTCTTCCAGTTCGGCCAGTGATTGTGCACCTACAATGGCCTTCACCAATTCAGGGGTCAGCTTTTCTTGTTTTTCAATAGAGGTAATAATGGCTTCCCGGCGTTTATCAATTTCACGAAGTTGTTCAATTCTATCGCGCACAGTGGCAATGACAACCTCGTCCATGCTGCCTGTCATTTCCTTTCGGTAACGGGCAATAAAAGGGATCGTGGCTCCTTCGGCAAGGAGTTCAGCCAATGCCGCTACATTTTTAAGGGGGAGCGACTGCTCTTTGGAAATTTGATCGAGCCACCTTTTGATATTCTCTTGTTCCATTATTTTAGCTGAAAGTTGGCAAAAATAGAATATGAGACTATTCCTGCAATCATTGCTTTTATAAAAATCGTGATTCTTTTTTTTGTATTGAAATGGCGTGCGAAAACCAGAGAAAGTAAAGCCTCACATGTGGAGGTTAACTTCTTTACTATCAGAAGGTAAAAGATGAAGTAGACACAAAAAAAAAGACAATCAGCTAGCTGATTGTCTGATGTAGCGCGGGGGAGAGTTGAACTCCCGACCTTTGGGTTATGAATCCAATGCTCTAACCACCTGAGCTACCGCGCCAAAAAGGAGCGCAAACTTACAAAGATTGTTTTGAATCTACCAAAAGGAATTTTTCTTTTGGCTTCAATTAAAAAATGCCCTATATTCAATCATAATCGAAAGCAGATAGAATGGCGACAGCTCCAATGACCAAAAAAAAATTATTCAATGCAGACTATGAGATTCATGCGTCTGTGAAAATGTTATACCCTTATATCCAAAGTGCCAGCGGATTGTCTGAGTGGTTTGCTGATGACGTGAAGATCAATAATGAGAACAAAACCTTCACATTCTTTTATGACAACGAGGAACATGTGGCGCGCCAGACTGTGCATCGTACCAACCATTTTGTCAAGTTTGAATTCTTGCCCGAAGGCGAAGAAGATGAAAAAGATCCTTCGTACTTCGAGCTTCGACTCGATTCAAACGAAATGACAAATTCTGTTTTTCTTAAAGTAACAGACTATTCCGATTTTGAAGATCAGAAAGAACTTCATGATCTTTGGGATAGTCTTATTGATGGGTTGCGTAAAACCGTGGGTGGATAAAACAGCTACTTTTTCCTTTACACTTTTTTTCTTGACTTCCCTGTATAGAATCTTCGCTATGAAATGTCAATTTGTCTATTGTTGAACATGACATTTTATGAAGATTGTCAACAAACATCACAAGGAACTTCTTAGCCTCATTATTTCAAATGCCGGAATCCCTACCCAGCATACTTTTTCGGATAGCTACTTAGACAACCGCCACAAAGTATTGAGCGGCTGAATTACTTTTTAATAGAGGCTGTGTTTTTAGGAACCGGATCATACCCATGTGTACCCCAGGGATGACAGCGGGCAATCCGTTTCGCGCCAAGCCAAACACCTT
>JBBRKB010000215.1:0-6790 GCA_038218385.1 Cytophagales bacterium
AGGTATAAGATGGTAGGGGCATATCGCCTTCTTTCACCATCTCAATGGTTTCTTCAAACTTATGGTTTTGAATAGCCAAAGGACGCTTGGTAAATTCACTAAGGTTTAATTCTTTCTTGCCTTCGTTCACATGGTTGCTCACCCACCAACCAAACGGCTGCACTTCAGCATACCAGGGATAATTGGTTTTATTGCTATGGCAATCATTGCAAGCTGACTGAAGTACATGCGAGACCTGATCGGGCACATTATATTTTGTTGAAACGGCATACGTCTCATCGCCTGATAAATTTTTTGTTGGACGTATAAATTGGATCACAATAAAAATGGCCAGCAAGGCAATACCTATTTTCTTTTTCATGTCTTAAATAATGTGGTAGATAAGTGTCGAAAAGATAGGAGGATAATTGAGAAAGAACAAGAAAGAATTGCACGACCTGAAGCGTTAAGGAAGAAAGAAATAAGTTCGCGGGCAGCGATACAAATTCACATGGTGATCATTAAACTCAATCAGGTATATTTTGATCACTCACTTATGAGTTCTAACTCTCCATTCTTTTTGGTTTTCGTGCATGTGGAAGATCGCTTCTACGAAAACTGTATTTTTTTCTTTATTAACCCGATAATGCGAACGATAGGGAAAAGAAGGAATTGGCAATAGCCGGATATCATCATAACGAATTTGATAATGAAGAGCAGAAAGCTTAAGTTTATTATGAGCCGCTTCCACAGTCTTCACGAACCTTTTGCCCAACTCAGGGCTTTGTGTTTGCTCCGTGTAAAAATTAATAGCTTTTTGGATGTCTAAATAAAACTGAGGATTGTATCGAATCTTAAAATTACGGGTCATTAACCTAACTTGAGTTGCTCACGAACTTTTTCCCAAGAGAGATACGCTTCGTGTTTGGTGTTTTTAATGCGCTCACGAACGCTTTCTTTTTGCTCGTCAGGAACCACAAAAGCATCTTCCTCAATGCCTTCGTATTTAGATTTCAGGTTGTCCCATTCCTGAATTGGAATAAAGACCCCCGCGGTTTGTCCTTTATCGTCTATGATATATTGTAAGCCCATGAGTGTACTGGTTTTTTTGTGGTAGGTTTTTAAAATGTATGCATCCACGATCACATTTGCAGTAAATCAAAAATAGCAGATGCTGTAATGATTGTCAAATATTTATTTGCAAGCCTTCCCCTTGTACTTCGTACCTCTGCCCTCGTACCTAATTTCGTACTTCTGCCCTCGTACCTTGTTTCTTATTTCTGTCTTCCTTCCACCTCTGGATACAAGCTCTCTACTTGATCGCTTGTAAAAACTTCTTTTGTATCAATGTCCATCATCGATAACATTCCCGACCAGGCTGCCCCTGTGTCCATCATCCAAACTTCCATCGCTTTTATCGGATGTGTAAAGGGGATGGGCGTGTGGCCAATGTAGACTTCATCAAACGATGTTAAGTGACCTGTTGATCCAATTTTGAAATGCTCCATCGCCATGCGCTGAAAGGCCCTATCCCACAGTAGAATATCTGCACCTTGGTTTTCTATTTCAACATCAGCATCTACACCGGCATGAACAAATAATTTGTTGTCCATAAGAAAATAAAGGAGCGCACGGGAAAGAAAATTTTGATGGCTTTTCGGCACTCCGTCCATATATGATTTGATGGTTGTTTTTCCACCATGCTTCATCCACGTAGCGTCTACATTACTGGTTTCCATCCACTCAAGTGACCAGGCATCGTGGTTGCCAAGGATGAAGGTAAGGTGGCGTATTTTCAAAAGTTCGTCAATGCATTCACGGGTCTCTGGCCATCCGTCACACACATCGCCCAGGCAGATCAATTGATCTTTTTCATAATCAAAACCCGAACGCTGAAGGCATTGCTTAAGCGCACGGAATGCGCCATGAATATCCCCCATGACAAATCGTTTTCCCATGGTGTAAAATTAGTAATTATACCGTTTATCGATTAACCGAATTGATAGTACCAATTTTAGCCGCTAATCTTTATAATTGCTTTTTATTTGACCCTAATGCTGAAACAATATGGAAGGCGTAGTAATCGAAAAACAAGAAGAGCATAAAGAAAAAATCAAGCAACTCCTCACCGAGGTAGGAAAGGTAGTGGTGGGGCAGGAATATATGGTGAACAGACTTCTGGTAGGACTCTTTACCAATGGCCATATTTTATTGGAAGGTGTGCCCGGCCTTGCCAAGACCCTTACGGTAAGCACGCTTGCACAGGTATTGCATCTTGATTTTTCACGGATACAATTTACGCCCGATCTGTTGCCGGCAGATTTGGTGGGAACCATGATCTACAATCAGCGCGAAGGAAAATTTGAAGTGAAGAAGGGTCCTATTTTTTCAAATATTATATTGGCCGATGAGATAAACCGTTCGCCTGCGAAAGTTCAATCAGCATTGCTGGAGGCCATGCAAGAAAAACAAGTGACCATTGGTGATACCACCTATAAACTGGATAAACCTTTTCTCGTGTTAGCCACACAAAACCCGGTAGATCAGGAAGGGACATACGCACTTCCTGAAGCACAGGTAGATCGCTTTATGATGAAGGTGTTTGTGGAATACCCCACCAAAGCACAGGAACTTGAAATCATGCGCCGGATTTCCAACATGCAATTCGATTTTACAGTCAACACCGTGCTCACGAAAGAAGATGTTTTTAGTATTCGTGATCAGGTAAACAAAGTGAAGATCAGCGAGTCGCTGGAGAATTATATTATTGAATTGGTGTATGCTACACGCCAGCCGTTGCAATACCAAATGCAGGAGCAGGCGCAATACATTCAGTTTGGTGCTTCGCCACGGGCAAGCATAAACCTCAACCTTGCTGCAAAAGCCATGGCCTACATGGATGGAAGGGATTATGTATTGCCAGAAGACATCAAAGAAGTAGCGCTCGATGTGATGAACCATCGCATCTTGCTCAACTACGAAGCTGAAGCTGATAACGTAAAGACCAAAGACATTGTGAAGGTGCTATTGAACAAAGTGCCGATCAACAAATAACAACTGAATTCTCTTTACGATTCTTTCGCGTTACCATGGCATCGTAGCGGCAAGGCCATTGACTTTTTGTACAGAAAGTTTGGCTCCTTGCAAGAACCACCTATCTTAAATTCTTATTGACAGTTGAGAAGGCATAAAGAATTACCCTTCCAATTTCACGAACGCGCTCACGGTATTTTAAATGCGCAGGCTTGTTTGCTTCTATAAAATGGGTCAGGTCGATTAAGGATTCCCTTCGCTCCCGTGGAAGCTGTCGAATTCTCCGGTGAGAAGTACCTTGTTCATAGCCCAATCTAATCACCGTTTCAGTATTGGATAATGAATTCCCCGGTAACGTTTGAATTCTGTTAAACTTCACATAATGAAAGAATTGCCCCGCTAACACTGACTTAACAATTTGGTAATAAAGGGGTGCTTATGAGGTAACATTAAAGCGGGACATTTGCGGCAAATAATTCAAGTTATGATGAAGCGAAACGTATTGCTAGCCCTACTCTTTATTTGCTTTTCCATCTCGGCCTTTGCTCAAATGGGAACGATTAGAGGACATATAAAAGATGCGGGAACTGGAGAAGGTGTGGTTGGAGCCAATGTTTCTATCGCTGGGACCACACAAGGGAGCGCTGCCGATATCAATGGGGATTTTGAGATACCGAATGTAAAAAGCGGGAACCACAAATTGGTAGTCTCTTTTATTTCTTATCGGACCGATACGTTAAATAATATTTCGGTTTATCCCGATCAGGTAACCATGATCAACACGGCATTGGCGGAAGAGAGCCAACAACTTGCTGAGGTTGTTGTTTCATCGGCACGTATGAACAATACAGATATTTCAATCTTGAGTGACATTAAGACAAGTCAATTGGTAGTAACAGGTATTTCTGCACAGCAGATTTCACTGTCGCAAGACCGTGATGCTGCACAGATTGTGAAACGTATACCGGGTATTACCATTGTTGGAAACCGTTTTGTAAACGTGCGTGGACTTAGCGAACGCTATAGCATTGTAATGTTGAATGGTGTGATCGCGCCAAGCACAGAGGTAGATACACGCGCTTTTGCATTTGATCTTATCCCCAGCAATATGATTGATCGCATGTTGGTGTACAAATCAGGTGGCGCAGAGATGCCAGGTGATTTTGCGGGTGCGGTAATAGACATTGCTACGAAAAGTGTGGTTGATGAAAATAGTGTTTCAGTCAATGTAACAGGCGGTTACAGAGTAGGAACAACTTTCCAAAGTATGAATCAAGAAATTGGAAGTAGTACCGATTGGTTGGGCTACGACAATGGCTATCGTGACCTGCCGGCATCTTTTCCGGCAAAAAACTTATCGCTTTTTACGGCCAATTTAGGTTCGTATACAAATAGACAAAAAGTAGGCAAGGCGGGAACGAGCTTAAATAATAACTGGGAATCAAAGAATGTACAAGCTACTCCTGATATCCGAACAACCATTAACTTTTCTAAAGTTGGTTATATTGGAAAGAAAAGACTTGGTAACATCACCTCAGTAAGTTACTCCAATACCAATCAGCGCTTTCAGCAAGAGAATTATTTCTATGAGGGTTTTAATCCTTCCACGCCTGATGAGAAACCCGGAAGAAGGTATAAGTTTTACGACACACGCGATGTAAAAAATGTGCGCTTGGGGGTTATCAGTAATTTTGTGTTCGAATTTAATCCGGAAAACAAAATTGAGTTTAGAAACTTTTTTAATCAGCAAGGTTCAAGCGCAGTAACAGAACGAACAGGTACTGAAGACGTACTGAATTTTGATGTGAACAATTTAGGTATAAATTATACGGAGCGTTCTATTTACTCCGGGCAACTCAGTGGTAAGCACAGCCTGTCTGACCACATAAATGTTAATTGGATTTTTGGTTATTCTTCCATTGCTGCCAATCAACCAGATTACAGAAGAATCAGATCGCAACGTTCTATTGGATTGACTGATCCGTTCTCCATTGTTGTCCCTGGTTCTGCAAACTCTGTTGATGGAAGGTTCTTTTCAACGCTTGGTGAATCGGTTCTGACACATACTCTTAATTTCGAGTATAAATTAAATCCGGAGGCAAGCGAAAAACAACAGTCAAAATTGTCTGTTGGATATTACTTAGCTAAGACCGAGCGTGAATTTAATGCGCGTTGGTTTAGCTTTATCGGATACAGCACCAATCAACTGCCGTTGACAAGTCTGCAGGTTCCCTTTAATCAAATTTATACAGAACAAAATCTAGTTAATAGCGAAGATGGACCTGGTGCAAGTGGAGAGCAATTGCCCTATTTATATCTTAGCGAGGGCACGGCAGATGATGATGCTTACAAGGGTGACAATCAATACACAGCAGGCTATTTGAATTTTCTGAAATCGTTTAATGACTTTAAGATGTCGGTTGGTACGCGCGTGGAGTACAACAGGCAACAGCTCACTTCGGGCTCTGATGTAGTTGATAATCCTATTACCAGCGTTTTGCCTTTTGTTAATTTGTCCTATGATTTTTCAGAGAAAACCTTGATTCGGTTTGCTTACAGTAAAACTGTCAACCGTCCCAATTTCCGCGAACTTGCACCCTTTAATTATTACGACTACGACCGGAATGCAAATTTTTATGGAAACCCTGATCTGAAGATTGCCGATATTCACAATGTAGATTTGCGTTGGGAAAGATATCCTTCGAAATTTGAAAATATATCCATTGGTGTTTTCTACAAACACTTTTTAAATCCAATAGAAATAAAACTTCAGCAAGGCTCCAACATTATTTACTCCTACACAAATGCTAAAGAAGCCACAAGCATTGGCGCTGAACTGGAGATGCGCAAATCGCTTGATGGGTTGACGCAAAGCGGATTTGTTAATAAACTTAATCTGTTTTTGAATGCAGCTATTATTAATAGCAAAGTGACGTATGCAGATGGTGATGCCACTAATCAGGAGAAAGAGCGGGCAATGCAGGGCCAATCCCCATACATTGTTAATGCAGGTATTTATTATGATGATTTTTCAAAAGGGCTTCAATTGAATGTTTCGTACAACGTATTCGGAAAGCGTATTTTTGCGGTAGGCGATTTCAATCAACAAAATGGTGTGGCTAGTTCTCAGCCTACACAATATGAAATGCCAAGAAACCAAATCGATGTTACCATCTCAAAAGATTTAGGCAATCATTTCAATCTGAAGTTAGGCGTTCAGGATATTCTGAATCAGAAGTATAGTCTTATCCAGGATTCTAACAGCAATAAAAAAATCACCAATTTTGATGATCCCATTTTAACCTATCGACCAGGGCAGTATGTGACCATGGGCATCACCTATAAGATTAAGTAAATGTTAAGAGGGCTTTTTAAAAAAGCCCTCTTTTGTTTTATAGACTAACATTTCACCATCACACCTCTTTAGCATTAAATGTAAACCTAACGTGAGGGTAATACTTACATAATCTTGCGAGCCTACTTTTACACCCGAAATCAGAACATTAAAACAAGTTAACAGATGAGAAAATTTAGAACAAGTTTATTGATGGCAGCGATGTCAGTGCTTTCACTGGCAGTCCTTACCTTATCTTCCTGTGAGAAGACCGTTGATCCTGTGTATGCCGATCCTACTGTTTCAGCAGTAATATCGAATAACACTCCAGGTGCCGTGCAGATTGTAGTAGCAGTGACAGCACCAGCAGGTTTGAAAAGTGTGACAACTGGTGATGATGAGAAAACGTACACGAGTGATAAAACTTCTGACGTGTTCACGTAT
>JBBRKB010000216.1:0-6754 GCA_038218385.1 Cytophagales bacterium
AAATCGCTGATCCGCATTGAGACCGGGTTGAAGTATAACACGTTGGGCAAACGGTCGGATATCATTTTATACGCACGCACAGGTGAACCCTGGATGGTGGTGGAATGTAAATCAGCTGAACAAAAAATTAACCAACAAGTGGTGCGGCAGGCATCCGTTTACAATGTTACCCTAAAAGCAAAGTATGTCGCCTTAACCAATGGGCTTACCCATCTGTGTTGGGGCGTGAATGCAAAAGAAGGGGAGATTAATTTATTGAAAACATTTCCTTTATTCGATAAGGAAACCTTATAGGTATTTGGAGATGTCTACGTAAGGAAGATTAAACGTATCCGCCACAGCTTTATATACCACATCACCTTTGATGATATTTAATCCACTCTTAAGATCGGCATTTTCTTTACATGCTTTTACCCATCCTTCTTTGGCAAGCTTAATGGCGTACGGCAACGTTACATTAGTCAGCGCAAGCGTAGATGTGTAAGGTACAGCCCCCGGCATATTGGCAACACAATAATGCACTACATCATCAATGATGTAGGTTGGATTTTCATGTGTTGTGGGGGTGCATGTTTCTATGCAACCACCCTGGTCTACGGCAACATCTACCAGCACCGTTCCGGGCCGCATGGTAACGAGCATATCGCGTGTAACGAGTCTTGGAGCCTTGGCGCCAGGAACAAGAACAGCACCTACAATAAGGTCGCTTTCTTTTACCATTTCGCGAATGGTGAATTCATTTGAAACTAAAGTGTGTACATTTTTTGGCATCACATCATCGAGGTAACGAAGACGTGTGAGGTTGATGTCCATGATGGTAACATCTGCGCCCATACCAGCGGCAATTTTTGCAGCATTAGTCCCTACAACACCTGCCCCTAGCACCAGGACTTTTGCTGGTTTAACACCCGGTACTCCACCCAATAAGATGCCACGTCCCTTCAGCGGTTTCTCAAGATATTTGGCACCTTCTTGAATGGCCATGCGTCCGGCAACTTCCGACATCGGAATGAGCAGCGGAAGACTTCCATCGGCACGTTCTACGGTTTCGTAAGAAAGACAAATAGCGCCACTGGCAATCATAGCTTTTGTTAGTGGCTCGTATGATGCGAAATGAAAGTACGTGAAGACAAGCTGGTTTTCTTTAATTAATTTGTACTCAGCTTCAATGGGCTCTTTCACCTTCATGATCATTTCTGCCTTGCTGAAAACTTCAGCAGCGCTGTCGATAAGGATGGCGCCTGCACGTAGATATTCATCATCAGCAAAGCCACTTTCCTTTCCGGCGGTGGCTTGTATCAAAACCATGTGGCCTCGTTTTGTTAATTCCTGAGCACCCGCTGGTGTGAGCGCCACGCGGTTTTCATTATTTTTGATTTCTTTTGGAATGCCTATTACCATAACTAACGTTTAATAGGCAGCAAATATAAGAAGTAGCTGGAATGCCGCTATGAATTGGGTAAATTTTTAAAACCAGAAAATTTTGATATGAAATTGTGGGGTTACGACAACCAGGAATAGTATAAAGGGCTCGTCTTTAACAGCAGGGAGTTTTGTACCGTTAAAAAATAATTATTAAAACATGAATAAGAACGCCCGATATGCATTTTATGGTACGTTACGATCAGGCATGGAGAATAACACCTATTATGGACACCATGCTTTCAAGTCGCTTGAAATAGTGGAGTTGAAAGGATTTTTCCTGTATTCTTTGGGAGAATATCCCTATGCTGTAAGAACCGGAGATTTGACCAAGACGATAAAAGCTGAACTCTTTTACATTACTGATCGGTCGATAGAGAAGGCCTTGCATGAAATGGAGCTTAGCGTAGATTATTATTTTGATGAAGTACAGCACAATGAAGCGTCTTATGGAATTTATTTGTTTGATCGCCCAAAACCAGGGGATGTGTTGCTGGAACATGGGGATTGGGTTAAATTTATGCGCACAGGAATGACTTTTTGAAAGAAAGTTTGGATTCCCTATTTTTGAACCTAACAGTTGTTTATCCAATTCAGATAGAGCTTTGAGCGTAACAAAAGAAGTTAAGACTAAATACTCCCAGGCTGAAGTAAAGGAGATTCTGGCCGACTTTCGACTTGCCGTTGAAAGTCGCGAGGCAAGCGTTATTGGACGCAAGGAAGTCTTTATGGGAAAAGCCAAATTTGGAATATTTGGTGACGGAAAAGAGTTGGCGCAAATTGCCATGGCTCGATTTTTTAAGAAAGGGGATTTTCGCTCTGGCTATTACAGAGATCAGACATTTGCATTTGCGATTGGCGACATGACCGTGCAACAATACTTTGCTCAACTGTATGCACATACAAGCGTGGAGGCCGACCCGGCATCTGCTGGCCGGCAAATGAATGGTCACTTTGCCACACGCATGCTCGATGAAAATGGTAAACTGAAAAGACTTACCGATTTACATAATGTAACAGCCGACATCTCCCCTACAGCAGGACAAATGCCGCGTCTGTTAGGATTGGCGTATGCCTCTAAATTATTCCGTCATAATCCAGCGTTAAAGGAGTTTGATAATTTATCCATCCATGGCAATGAAGTAGCCTTTGGTACCATTGGCAATGCATCTACTTCAGAAGGTTTGTTTTTTGAAGCCGTAAATGCTGCAGGCGTTTTGCAAGTTCCTATGTTGATTTCCATTTGGGACGATGCGTACGGAATCTCTGTTCCTCAGGAATTCCACACAACAAAAGGAAGCATATCGGAAGCGCTATCAGGATTGCAGCGTACATCAACACAAAAAGGATTTGAAATTATTAAAGTAAACGGCTGGGATTATGTAGCGCTGATGGCAGCCTACAAAAAAGCCGTTGCCCTTTGTCGAAAGGAACATGTGCCGGTGATGGTGCATGTTGAAGAGATGACACAACCTCTAGGTCATTCAACATCTGGTTCACACGAGCGATATAAATCTCGCGAACGACTGGAATGGGAGAAAGAACATGATTGCATTCTTAAAATGCGGGAGTGGATCATTGAAGACGTTTTGATTTTGCCAGAAGAAATTGATGCCATTGAACGTGAAGCAAAACAATCTGCGAAGGCAGCTAAGGATCGTGCATGGCGTGCTTTTAATGAAGATATTAAAATAGATCAAAGAATAATTTTAAATCTCTTAGTGCGTGCAGCTTCTGAAAATAGAAAGCGTCCTCAGATGTTGCAATTGAAGTATGATCTGGAGCGAACTGTTAATGCCGTGCGTCTCGATTCGATGAAGGCAGCAAAGAAAGCTTTGGTGCTTTTACGTGAGGAGGATTGTGACGTACGCGATGCGTTTGTTGACTGGTTAAAAGAAGAAGAAGTAAAAAACTTTGATCGGTTTAGCTCCCACCTATACAGCCAGTCGGATGAGTCAGCACTAAAAGTTGAACGGATAGACCCAGTCTACAGTGATTCCTCTCCTTTGGTTGATGGTCGTGAAGTTCTTCGATCATGTTTTGATCATGCGCTGGCACGCGATCCACGCATTTTTGCTTTTGGTGAAGATGTAGGAAAGATTGGTGATGTGAACCAGGGTTTTGCCGGCCTTCAGGAGAAATATGGTGAACTGCGGGTTACGGATACAGGTATTCGCGAACCCACCATTATTGGGCAAGGTGTTGGAGCTGCTATTCGTGGCTTACGGCCCATTGCAGAAATTCAATACCTCGATTATTTAAATTATGCTCTGCAAACCTTATCCGATGATTTGGCGTGCTTGCATTATCGAACGAAAGGGGGACAGAAAGCTCCGTTGATAATCCGTACACGTGGTCATCGACTAGAGGGCATTTGGCATGCCGGCTCACCTATTGGAATGATCTTGCACAGTTTGCGTGGTATATATGTATTGGTGCCACGCAACATGACACAAGCCGCGGGTTTTTATAACACTATGTTGAAATCTGATGATCCTGCGCTGATCATAGAATGCCTTAACGGTTATCGTTTGAAGGAGCGTGTACCTGATAATATTGGCGAGTTCACTGTACCACTAGGTGTTCCGGAAGTGATACGTGAAGGAGCGGACGTTACGATTGTTACCTATGGATCTATGTGTCGCGTGGTAATGGAAGCTGCGGAGGAATTGCAAAAGGTTGATATTTCATGTGAAGTGATTGATGTGCAGACCTTATTGCCTTTTGATATTGACCACACTATTGTAGAATCCGTTAAGAAAACCAATCGCGTTGTTTTTGCCGATGAAGATGTTCCGGGAGGAGCTTCTGCGTATATGATGCAACACGTATTGGAAGTTCAGAACGCCTACCAGTACCTGGACTCACGCCCTATAACGATTAGTGGAAAAGATCATCGACCAGCATATGGTTCTGATGGCGACTATTTTTCCAAGCCGAATACCGAAGAAGTTTTTGAAAAAATATATGCTATGATGCGCGAAGTAGATGCGTCAAGGTTTCCCCCATTATATTCTTAAGGAATTTATTTCCTAATACCATTCAGTGTAAAATCTTGTGATGGTACCGTATTACTTGTATTAAGTGCCCTGTCTTTTATGGTAACTTCAACTTTCAGCGTTTTAACACTGAACGTTGTTAAGAAGCCCGTTCCAATCATAGCGTAAAGCAAAGTGCCTTCTAATGGTCGTTTGTCTTCTGTCAATATTGGGAACCGGCCATCATAGGTAGTACAGTATTCTTTCCTAAAATCAAATTCTTTATACCCTCCGTTAATTTTTTCAAAGAATTTCACGGTAATATTATAGTGATTCGGGTTCACTTCGATGTACCAATTTTGCAAGGCAGCGTACAAGACACTGTTTCCAGTAGCGTCAAGGAGGGTATCAATTACATCCTCATTTTTTAATAACCGCCTATCTTCAACATAAATAGTATCGGTAAGGTATGCTTGATAGTAGGCCGAGCAAGTGTAAGGGCTTTCGAATGGAGGTAATCCATAAACCGGTTTGTCAGGTAGGGAAACAAATTTTCCATCGGGTGGTGAATATCTTGATTCCAATACATAGGATGCTTTTTTTGGAGAATATTTCAAATTTTTGAACCTTAAATTACCAAGAGTGTATAACCTGGCAGGAATACCAATGAGCTCGAGGTCTTTACCTACAAAAAAATTGGTAACATGATACGGCGGATCTAGTTCAGTGGGTCCCAGACCAAGGTCGCCATCTCCATCCTTAAATTTTATACGAATGTTGAGGGAATCCCCATCGCTAAAGTCGCCTACTTCCACGAATTCAATGCTTTCAAACTCAATAACCGGAGTGGTGCCAAAAGTGGGTGCATCAAAACATGAACTAAATGCAAAGCAAAAGAAGAAAAATGTTGCAAACCCCTTCAGTATCTTCATATATATGCAATATTAGTTGGTCAAATTACGAAACGCTTGGATACAATTAAAAGTTTTGAAGCTGAATTATACGCAGTAAACGCGGTAACATTTGACGAAATTGCCCTTCGGCTGTTCCGTTTTCAAGCGCAATACAATGCAATTTACAAGTCTTATTTAGAAAACTTAGGCATATCTATCGATTCGGTGGATGCCATCACTAAAATACCGTTTCTCCCCATTTCATTTTTTAAAAACCACATGCTCAAAACGGGTAATTGGAACGCGGTAACCGAGTTTACCAGCAGCGGCACAACGGGCGAGACTACCAGCAGGCATCTGATACACAACCCTGATGTATACCTTGAACTCAGTGCGAAGACCTTTGAAGACTTTTTTGGTCCGCTAACACAATATCATTTTTTGGCCTTATTACCCGCTTACCTCGATCGCTCGAATTCATCGTTGGTTTTGATGATTGAAAACTTTGTAAAAAAAAGTGCTTCAACTCATTCAAGTTTTTATAACAAGAATTACGGTCAACTCATGCAAGATTTTCAATCTATAAAAGATGAAAGGAAGATTGTCATTTGGGGTGTGACATTTGGATTGATGGAATTGGCAGAAAAATATCAACCTGATTTTAACAACTGCATAGTATTTGAAACGGGTGGAATGAAGGGCAGGAGAAAGGAGATAACCCGCCAAGAGCTGCATCAGGTATTAACCCAAAATCTGAACGTAGAATCAATATATTCAGAATATGGCATGACGGAATTGTTATCACAAGCGTACACAAAAGGGAAGGAGCGGTTCTATTGTTCATCACGAATGAAAGTGCTGGCGCGCGAACTCACGGATCCTTTCAATGTCGGTATTGATGAGGTAGGTGGATTGAATGTCGTTGATTTGGCCAATGTTCACAGCATAAGCTTTATAGAAACTGAAGATATTGGCCGGGTGTATACCGATGGATCATTTGAAGTGCTGGGAAGAATGGACAATAGTGACGTACGTGGCTGTAATCTTTTAATGCATTAGGTGTTGAATTGGGGCGTTATCCTTTATTTCTGCATTTTCAGGTTTGTTTTGTACCGAAAGAATTTTATTTTTGTTAAAACCAAAATTACTTCCATGAGAAAAGTAATCGCTTTTATTCTTGCAGTTGCATTTTTATCCGCTTGTAGTCAGTACACATGTCCTACCTACAGCAAGGGTGAGCAAAAAAAGAATACTTCAGAGCAGAAGATATAGATCTGTTTAGCATTTAAAGGTATTTGTCCACATCCTCTGCGGATATATCACCATTACTCATAATAACCAATCGTTCGATTACGTTTCGTAGTTCGCGTATATTTCCCGGCCACGGATGCTCCTGTAATCTTTTGATGGCCTTTTGATCGATGCTTTTCTTTTTCATTCCGTACTCTTCGGCAATGTTCT
>JBBRKB010000217.1:0-6717 GCA_038218385.1 Cytophagales bacterium
AACTTCTTTCCTCTTGTTTGCCAATATCTCATCCAGGATATTGGGTATTTTAGTAGCAGCTGACATATTACGTGTTGATTAATTTTTTAAATGTTTCCAATGCCCTTCCCGATAGCAACGCATCTTTTGCCTTTTCAAAAGCTGCGGTCAGACCTTCTTGCTGATGACCGCAGTAAAGTGCCATACCGGCATTCGCTATCACAACAGCATTCTGTTCGTGGCTGCCATTGCCTTCCAATACTTTCATAAATATTTTGGCTGATGATTCAACAGAGTCGCCACCACTTAGGTCTTCCATTTTTAATGTTGAAAACCCAACCTCTTCGGGTGATGCAATTCTTTCACCGCCATTATAATAATATTTAAAAGGACCTGTCAAAGAAATTTCATCGTATCCCTGAAGGGAATGGAGTATCACAAAATCTTTGTCGGTATGCTGATAGAGGTAGGCATACTGCCTGGCCAATTCAAGACTGAAAACTCCTACCAACTGCCGCTTAGGAAAAGCTGGATTGACCATCGGCCCTAGCATGTTGAAAAATGTTTTTACACCTAACTCTTTCCGAATAGGTGCCACATTTTTCATTGCCGGATGAAACAACGGTGCATGCATAAAACAAATGTTGGCTCTGTCGAGGCTGCGTTTCAATTCATCCGCATCATTTGTAAATACATATCCAAAGTGTTCCAGAATATTGGAAGATCCGCTGGCAGACGACACACCATAGTTACCGTGCTTGGCCACAGGCTGACCAGCGGCCGCTACCACAAACGATGAGAGTGTCGAAATGTTAAACGTATTCTTCGCATCACCCCCGGTTCCACATACGTCAATCACGGGTGCATCAAAGTGCATGGGTAAGCAAAGTTCAAGCATGCCATCTCGAAAACCCTGGAGTTCATCAACGGTTATACTGCGCATCATATACACCGTCATGAAAGCACTCGCCTGGCTAGGATTGAATTTTCCCGTTGCCAAATCCATCAATACTTTTTTAGCGTCATCTTTCGATAGCGACCGGTGATTAATCAAATCATTTAAAACTTCTTTCATAACGCGTTCTAATACTTTAACCAGTTGGCAATCATTTTAGGTCCTTCCAGTGTCATGATGGACTCGGGGTGAAACTGTAAACCTTTTACATCATATTTCACGTGGCGCAATCCCATTATCATTCCGTCAGGGTTGACCGCAGTCACCTTAAGATCAGCAGGAATGCTATCAGCCAATACCGCCCACGAATGGTAATGTGTTGCTTCAAATTTATCCAACACGCCGTTAAACAAAACCTCATCTCTATCGATCACCTCTGTCATCGATGTGACCCCGTGTAATACTTTCGGAATGTTAAATAATTTTGCGCCATACACCTCTCCTATCCCTTGATGTCCCAGGCATATTCCAAGGATACTTTTTGTAGAGCCGTATTCTTTCACCAGTGCTTTCAAAATACCTGCCTCATCAGGAATGCCAGGGCCAGGAGACAACATGATCTTATCGTATTTTTTTACATCCTCCACCGCTATCTTATCGTTGCGGATAATATCTGGTGTGAATCCGAGTTCGCGGATTATATGCACCAGGTTGTAGGTGAACGAGTCGTAATTATCAAGTACTAATATTTTCATTTTTTTTAGTTCAACTATTTCAAAAATTTAAATCTGACCGGCCAACACAACCGCCTTTCGCAATGCTTCCAATTTATTATTTACCTCTTGCAACTCACTTTCACTATTAGACTTTGAAACCACTCCAGCACCTGCCTGAAAAATTAATTTCTTACCCTGGCTCAGAAATGTACGGATCATGATAGCATGGTTGTACGTTCCGTCAAACCCTATAAATCCAATGGCACCTCCATAAAAGCTTCGATTAACATTCTCGTATTTATTTATCAAGGTCATGGCCATGTGCTTCGGTGCACCGGATAATGTTCCGGCCGGGAATGTATCGGCAGCCATGGACATAACAGGGGCATCGGGCTTCAAAGTCCCTGTTATTTTTGAAACCAGGTGAATGACATGAGAGTAAAATTGAATTTCTTTAAAAACTTCTACATGCACATCGTGTGCATTGCGGCTCATGTCGTTTCGTGCAAGGTCTACCAACATCACATGCTCGGCATTTTCCTTTTCATCAGCAGAAAGCTGGCTTGCCAATTCTGCATCTTCGTTGTCATTGCCCGTTCTCCGGAAGGTTCCGGCTATGGGATATAAGTGTGCCTTTCGATTGGTTACCTGAAGTTGTGCCTCAGGGGACGAGCCCATGAGTTTAAAATTACCGTAGTCAAAATAAAATAAATACGGAGAAGGATTTATAGAGCGCAAGGCCCGGTATACATTAAACTCATCGCCTTTAAATTCACAGGTGAATCTCCGCGAAAGAACAATCTGGAATACATCTCCCCGGAAGCAATGCTCTTTTCCTTTATCAATAATCTTGAGAAATTCTTTGTCTGTAAAGTTGGATGTTTCTTCGTTGGTGACTGAAAATTTATAGGTAGAAAAGCGATTGCTGAAAATCGTTTGCTCGATAGTGCTAAGCGTGGATTCTTCACTTTCACTGGTGCGATGTTCAAAGATATTAAGCTCATTGGAAAAATGATCGACCACAATCACAAAGCGATACAGCCGGTATACTATGTCGGGCATGAGCGATTCGGTTTTTGTGATTTTTACATCTTCAAAATACTGCACACCATCGTAACCTATGTAGCCAAACAATCCGCAGTTCACATACTTTGATTGATGAGCGGCGTCCATGACAAAACTGCTGCGAAATTCTTCCAATTGTTCAATGGCTTTGCCTTTGCCCAAAACATTTTTCCGTATCTCTTTTCCATCGGGATATACAGTAACAGCTTCATTTTCAGAAACTGTAAAAGAGGCAATAGGATCGCAACAAATAAAAGACAAACTGTTTTCATGACCGTGATAATCGGAACTCTCCAACAAAATACTTCCCGCAAAAACATCACGAAGCTTTAAGTATATATTGACTGGGGTTACGGTATCGGCCAGTAATTTCTTTGAATAGGTTTTGAGTTGATACTTCATTTTTAATTCTGTTGACTTTTACTTTCACATTATGACATAAAAAAAAGATGGCCCGCTGTTGTGAACAGCGGGCCATCATATTGCTATAAGGTCATACCATGGCTGTTCACATATCATTTGATATTTGCCACCACCATGTTAATGTCATAAATCTTTTCATCGTATTATGCATCTGCTTTTTTACGTGTTGTTTTCTTTGGCTTTTCGCTATCGGTAGAAACGGCTGCCTTCTTCACGGAAGCAACTCTTTTCAAGCGTGCCTTTGTTGCATTCTTACTCCTGGAAACGCCAAAACTGCCTTGCGCTATTTTTCCTTTTTTAGATTTTTTGTCTCCTCTTCCCATTTGTATATGGATTATGTGTGGCAATAATAGCAAAGGGGATAAGATTTACAAAATCTTAAAGAAAGGAATATTCATAAATCCAATTCAATGCCGTTAAGTTTAACTCCACACTACCCCTATCTGGAGAAAGAAGGATGAGGTTACAGATTGTCAAATGACATTAAAAATCCAATTAGTCAAAATTTGATAAGAATAGGGAATCCGCTACTAAAGGAACCTGGCGTACACTTCTTTCCATTTTTTAGCGAGGGTGTTCCAGCTCAATGCTTCGCGGATCATTTTAGCACTATTCCTTTTGATCCGAAAATAGGCGTCAGTATCGGTTGTATAAATTACATACGCTTCGTGAAAAGCCTGGGTGAGGTTCTCAACATTGTTACGTGACAGGCACCAGCCAGCTTCATACTGTCTCACAAAAGATCCCAGATTGGTTTCTTCACTTACAATTAAGGGCAATCCCATAGCGGCCGCCTCCATCAAATTTACAGCGACAACATCGTTCCTGCTTGGGTGAACGAAAACGTGGGACTGTTGCAGCAGCTCCTTTCGCCTGTCGGGAGGTTGTGCTCCAAAAAATTTAATCTTTTCTAGAAGGCCATGAGCCTGGCAAATTCGGTTAAGCTTTTCCAGGTCTTCACCCTCACCTATTATCCAAAGTTCAACAGGTGAATAAACTCCTTTAGAAAATTTCGCTAAGGATTCAATTAAAATATCCAAGCCCTTTTCAGCTATATCGATTGGTCCACTGTACGTTAACACAAATGGGTCGGTAGCGCTGTTAAATTCCCGGAGCAGAACCTTTGCCTGGTTTTCAATAAGAGCACCGTCAGGTAAACAAACAATGGGTTTGTTATCGGAGGCCATGTAAAAGTTAAATCCATTGATTTCCGTTGGCCCTAGTAAATGGATGAGTGAGGCGTTTTTAATTACGATCCGCTCAAAAAGATAATAATAGATCCTTTTTACTAAAGATTGTTTGCTCAATACGTATTCATTGTACGATCCATGAGGTGATAGTACAATGTGTATCTTCTTACCTGATTTAACTAGTCTTTTGGAAATGGTATAATACAAAAGAACAAACCCACCATGTAAATGAACAATGGTTCCTTCAGGCAAATCATTTAGTCTTTCTTCCAGAATGGTATTCAGAGTAAATGCGTTCTCTCCCATGGCAAAAACTTCCAGGCTGAATTTATACTTCTGAATAAACTCAGGGGCTGTACCGCCAATCTGCCACACAACAGTATCCAAGCCAGCTTCAACCTGCGCACCGGCAAGTGTCAGCACAATTTGATCTATACTTGCGTGGGTTTCATTCCTTTCCGCTAAAAATAAATGAACTATCGTCTTCATAACATTTTAAGTATTTAATGCAGGCAACTGGATGGCATCCTCATCACCCCACAGCCATCCAGCACCCGCATATGAACGCAATCAAAACCAACTGCGCTTTTCATAAACCCGCTCCTCTGCGATTGGTCCATGTCTTTATAGATTCAATGTTTGCATCCATTTCAAAGCACGTTCTAAACTGTCTTGTGACTGTTTTTTGGGATCAAGGCAAATGGCATTTGCATCGTGGGATAATTCAAATTGACGCATCGCCATTAGTTGCACTGTTGATAAGACCATGATGGACTGGTCAGGGCTGAAAGCTTTTAACTGTTCACTTAAATAATCCCCATCTTTATCTTCATAAACCACCAAAAGATCGGGGGCATCCATTGAATGGAAATGCCATTTCAAATCCTCAAACGATGAGAATGTCTTAGCTACATAACCACGTTCGTTAATAAATTTGGATAAAAACTGGCGCTGCATTAATCCATCTGCCACTATCCACGCTATGTTCTTGAGGTTTTCCATAACTTCTCTGGTTTCTTTGAAAAACCAGTGTGCGAAGTAAATGCCAGCGTTAAAATGTGTGATTAAGCCCTAAAAAGAAGGAATGATATTAATTAATATTCCCATTATGGTTCCATTGTTTGATTTTAAGAAAAAAATATAATCGGGAATGATTACTCTTTAAATAAATATTGGAGGAAATTAAAGCGCGTCAATATCCGGAAGCCTGAAAAGGATACAGTCTTTCGGCTTATTGTCTTGATTGACGAAGCGGTACCATTTCACCAATATGGCCTCTGGAACAAGGCCTGACCTTCTCAGCACTTTCTGTGACGCGGCATTCTCCGCATCCACAAAAGTTCCAATCCTGAATACATGATCTTGTTTGAGCAACAATTGCATCATTTGTTTTACTACTTCAGTCGCATATCCGTGACCCCATTTTGACGGTGTGATCACATAGCCAAATTGAAGCTTGCCTTTATCATTAATGACACCAAAACTTCCAATAAATTGATTGGTCTCTTTAAGGCGGATCGAGAAAGAATAGTCAGTACCCCACGTCCATCCTTCCACGGCATAGCGCAAAAAAGATCGGGTATCTTCTATTGAGGTGTGTGTTTGCCATGACAAATATTTTGTGGCCTCGGGTTTAGTGGCATAAGAGTAAAATATTTCCTCCGCATCTTCGTACCTTAGCCGCTGGATAAGCAGGCGTTCGGTTTCTATTCTTTCAGGAAGGTTTAATCGGATCATAGCTACAAGTTTCCAAAGAAATAAAGAATGGCGAAAGGCAGCAATATTGTTCACCAATATTTTAAAAGGGATTTTGATGGGTATAAAATTCTTTTAAAATTAAATCCCCTTGATTTTACCGGAACTGAAATAACCCGGTATGCCGATGGGAATATTTCCTTGCGCGATCTGGAGTTTGACAAGGACATACTTGAGGATTTAAAAGTTGATGGTTTTGCAGAGGCAAGTCCGCTCGAATTCAATCTCTACCTCTCCGGTCTTGCATCCTAAAAGATGTTTTGGGGTGGTGTCTCCATTGATTATTTGCTGGGCAAGACTAAATTTAGAGCTTGATGAAAATTCTTTGGTCAGATTGTAAGGTATTGCAACTTTGCCCAAAGAGGAATAACGTGGGTAGCAAAGTGCCTAATGTTTTTTTAAGAAATTATAAAACACAACGAGCTTATCGTTCATAAATTTTGATTGGGTATGAAAGTGCTACTGGATATAAAAGACAATAAGTCAGCTTTCTTCATGGAGATGCTCAAAAACTTCTCTTTCGTTAAAGCTACCACTCTTACTGAATCTAAAGCTGAGTTCCTGCAAGAGTTTAAAGAAGCGGTGGACGAAGTAAAACTGGCAAAGGAAGGAAAAATTAAACTACAATCCGCAAGAGACTTCCTCAATGAACTTGAAGATTGAACTTACCTCCAATTCAAACGCAAGGCCAAAG
>JBBRKB010000218.1:0-6715 GCA_038218385.1 Cytophagales bacterium
ATTTTAGCGAGGCGGTGAGCAAAGACCCGAAGTTTGGTGATGCCTTTTTTCACAGAGGCGATGCAAAGTTTGTTTCCAAAAATTTTGCAGGTGCGGTTGAAGATTATTCGCAAGCAGTTACACTCGGTGTTAAAGATCCCATCCTGTACAACAATAGAGGGAAGGCACAACAATATTTAGATAAGCTAGATGCGGCCATTGCCGATTATGGTGAAGCCATCAAACGAAATCCGGAATACGTGAAGGCTTTTGAAAACCGAGGTAGTGTTTATGACCAAACAAAAAAATACGATCTGGCGATAAAAGATTACCGTGACGCAGAGAAATTAACCAAGACCCCTGAGCCCGAACTGTATCGGTTGCTCGGCAATGCCTACTACAACAACAAGATGTATGTGCAAGCCCATGATTATTTTGATAAGTTGATTGCTGCAGGCATTAAAGACAAAGACGTTTACTTTAAGCGTGGAAAAATTCAATTGGAAGAAGAAGAGTATGCAGGTGCCCTTAAAGATTTTGATGAAGCCCTTAAGGCAGGCGAGAACACCGTCACTTTGCACATGGAGAAAGCACGTGCGTATTTAGGTTTGGAAGATGTGAAGTCCGCAACACTTGAACTTAACAAGGCCATTGACCTTGATCCAAAAAATCCAGATGCTTATTTTAACAGGGCCATTATTAAAGAAGAAATTGAAGACTTTGAAAATGCTTTGCTCGACTACAACAAAGTTGTTCAACTCAACCCTGAAGATGGCTTGGCATATTACAACCGATCAACATGCAAATCACAGCTTGGTGATTATGGTGCTGGCGTTTCCGATTTAGATGAAGCTATTCGGATTGAGCCAAAAAATGCCATGTACTATAAACAAAGAGGAAATTTTTATTATCAAATGAATGATAAGGACAAGGCCTGCTTCGATTGGCGCAAGGCAGTGGAATATGGCGATAGCAAATCGCGCTTTCAAATTGATCAGTATTGCAAAAAATAATTCCAATACTACTACAAGGGATTCTCTATTTTAGAATTATCAATTTTCAAATCATCCAATTCACGCCCCTAAGAGGGATTTTTTCTTCTGGTAACGTTTTTGTTTAGCTGTTGCGTGAGACACAACATGATGCTTATGAAAACGCTGCTATCCATTTTACTGCTACTTCCACTGGGCCTTGCAGCCCATGCCGAATCAACCACCATCGAAGGACAAGTAATAAAAGTGATTGACGGTAATACCCTTGAAATAAAAACTTCAGACAACGATGTTGTTAGTGTAATCCTCTATGGGGTGGACTGCCCTGAAATGGGACAGCCATTTTATGATGAGGCAACCAAATGCCTAGAGCGCCTTCTTCTGAAGAAAGATGTGATAGTTCAACTCATGGGAAAAGACCGAAAAGGCAATCCTATTGGTATTGTCACAACAGCGAAGGGAAATGATCCAAGAATAAAATTACTTACCCAAGGTTTGGCATGGACTTTAGAAACGAGTCCCTTGCCGGAATTGGAAACGCACAGATTAAACGCACAAGAAAAAGGCGTGGGGATATGGGGACAGAAAGAGCCAAAAGCACCCTGGCTTTATAGAAGGGAGCAAACCATGATACAACCCAAATCAAGTTAAATATAAGTTTAGGTTATTTTAATGTGTGGGTTGGCCCGGAGAGAAGCTCCGGGCATTTTTATTTAGAAAAAAATACATTACATCTACATTTAAATTCTATTCACCGACTTTTTACCAACAACAAACAATTAATTGAGCAAACAATAGGTTTACACTTCAGGTATAGAAAAAAACGCACTATGTCAAAGCCATTGATTCTTACACTCTCATTCCTGCTTCTTGCCAGTGCAACTTTTGCGCAAGGGAAAAAGAAAAAAAGGCAGAAAGAACAACAGGCCTCCGGTCAGCCTAACTCCGTTAATCCTTCTTATCAGGAAATTGTTTACGCACCGAAAAGCACAAAGACCAAATCAAAAGGCATCACATATGGTGGTGAAAAAAAATACTATGAGCGGAAAGCACAAGTAGAGAAAGACAATCGGAAAGCGGAGAAGGAAATGATGAAGCCCCAATACTCGGACTTTTCTTATTTTGGCCATAAGCGCCCACCTAAAAGACACAAGCCAGGCAAACTCAAATATTGCAAAGAGTGTGGCCTGAAACATTAACAAGGCAAATGTAGTGTTGTAGTTTTCTCTCCTCTAGAACATTTGACTACAGGCCATTTCCACCAATTTCAATTCGTATTTGCTCTACCGAAATCGATTTAGGTAAATCTATTGGCTTTACATTTAATGCTGGATAGATAACCTCACTGTGTAAATTTTTTTGAGCGTGCTCAAGTCTTTGTATCTTCGGATTCTCAAAACAAACATGTTCCCCAACTTTGCTTATATAAAGATAATGTTAGCATGTTGAATTTGGTTTCCGGAAAAAAATTCATTTTACAAATACATCACAACCTATAACACTACATAATGAGTAAACTTTTATCAAACGTTTTTCCAGAAGAAAAAGAAATCCCTGACCCATTCAAATTATCCGAATATCTTGAACAGCGTGAATACCTCATCGATGGAAAGATGAAAACCTGGGGAGGTAAGATGAGTCCGGTAGTGAGTCCGGTATTTGTAAAAGAAGGTGACACGTATGTACAAAAAACAATTGGCGCTACACCACTTCTCACCTCTGATGATGCACTCGAAGCCATGCAGGCAGCCGTGAAGGCGTATGACCTTGGTCATGGCGATTGGCCAACCAAAAGCGTAACCGAACGTATTGAGCACGTTGAAAAATTTCTGGGCCGCATGAAAGAGAAGCGCGCAGAAGTGGTGAAGCTCCTGATGTGGGAGATTGGCAAAACAATAAAGGATTCTGAAAAAGAATTTGACCGCACCTGTGACTACATCATCGACACGATCAATGCCTACAAAGAACTTGACAGAAGTTCAGCAAAACTTGTGGAAGAGCAAGGATTCATGGCGCAGATAAGGCGGGTTCCTTTGGGCGTTGCACTTTGTATGGGGCCGTACAACTACCCCTTGAATGAAACTTTTACTACGTTGATACCTGCCCTCATCATGGGCAACACTGTGATTTTTAAACCCGCTAAGTATGGTGTCTTGTTGATTCGTCCGTTGTTGCAGGCCTTTCAGGAAAGTTTTCCTGCCGGTGTCATCAACATTATATATGGCCGTGGTCGCGAGACCGTTGGTGCGCTCATGGAATCCGGAAAGATCGATGTGTTTGCCTTCATCGGCACAAATAAAGGAGCCAATGATTTAAAAAGACTTCATCCAAAGCCCCATCGTCTCAAATCGATTCTAGGTCTTGATGCAAAAAACCCTGCCATTATATTGCCCGATGCTGATCTTGACAATGCGGTGAGTGAATGTGTCTCAGGATCCTTATCGTTCAATGGCCAGCGTTGTACTGCGCTTAAAATAATTTACGTTCACAATAGTCTTGTCGATTCTTTCATTGAAAAATTCAATGCCCAGCTAAAAAAACTAGTGCTCGGTATGCCCTGGGGGGAAGGCGTTAATCTTACGCCGCTGCCTGAGCCTGGAAAGGTGGAATACCTAACAGAGTTAATGCAAGATGCGATTAACCACGGGGCAAAGGTGATGAACGAAAATGGAGGAGAACACATGAACACGTTCTTCTATCCTGCCGTAATGTATCCCGTCAATAGCAAAATGAGACTCTACACAGAAGAACAGTTTGGCCCTATCGTACCCATTGTTTCCTTTGATGATGACGAAGACCCCATTCAATATGTAGTTAACTCAAACTTTGGGCAACAAGTGAGTATCTTCGGCTCAGACTCCAAACATATTGCTAAATTCATGGATGCCTTTGTAAATCAGGTGGGACGCATCAACCTGAATGCACAATGTCAGCGTGGACCAGATACATTTCCTTTCAATGGAAGAAAAGATTCTGCCGAGGGCACGTTGTCTGTGTCCGATGCGCTCAGGGTATTTTCAATCCGCACAGTAGTTGCCACCAAAGGAACAGACGCCAATAAACAAATCATTAGTAACATCATCCGAAATAGGGAGTCTGCCTTTTTAAGTATTGATTATATATTCTAAAATTATTTGTACCACCCAACCTTGGGTGGTACATTTAGTTCCATGTTACGCAGTGAGCTTTCCGATCTTTGGCTAAACCTTATCGTGCCGTACTATCAAAGCGCAGATAAGGCTGGCGAACTCTTTGAAGAAATTCTTAATTCCTATTCCGAAAAAAGCAGGCACTATCATACCTGTGAACATCTTAAAGACCTACTTCAACTTTCGGTGGAGTATGGCCATCGGTTAGAGAATGTGGAAGTGGTTCGCTTTGCTATTTTTTACCACGACATAGTTTATAAAAGTTCACGAAGCGATAACGAAATAAAGAGTGCTGCATTGGCCCGGTCAAGATTGGGTGAACTGAATGTTTTTGAAGATCAAATAGAAGCAATCGAAAAGTTTATACTTTGTACTAAACGACACCAACCAGCGGAATGTTCCTTTCAAAATGATCTGCTATACTTTCTTGATTTCGACCTTAGCATTCTGGGCACAAGCCCGGATGTTTATGATGGGTATGCCAGAGCCATTCGAATGGAGTACAAGCAATTTCCGGATTTTCTATATAAACCAGGAAGAAAAAAAATCCTCAAGCGACTTCTCCAAAAACCTTTTATTTTTAAGACTGCTGACTTCAAGGCGAAGTATGAAGAGCAAGCCAAAAAGAATTTACAAAATGAATTAATCTTGCTGTCATGACCCATCTGATCCTTAACGTTTTTGGAAAAGTGCAAGGTGTTTTCTTCCGTGCATCGACATTGCAAAAAGCCGTTGACCTTAATGTAAAAGGGTTTGTGAAAAATGAAAAAGATGGAAGTGTATACATTGAAGCTGAAGGGGAGAAAGAGGCACTCGATCAGTTTTATGAATGGTGTAAGCAGGGCCCACAGCATGCCGTTGTAAGCAAGGTTGATAAACAATATGGAACGGCAAAAATGTTTTCTTCATTTGAAATTCAGTAAACGCTACCTTTAGAATATTCTCCACTAATGTTTAAGGATTTGTCAATAAAAATATCAAATAGTTCGGGGCCGATAGGTGTATTTGATTCTGGTATTGGTGGGTTAACCATTTTCAAAGAAATCGAAAAAAAACTTCCACAGTATGACTATCTCTATCTGGGAGACAATGCCCGCGTCCCGTATGGTACCCGCTCTTTCGACACCGTCTATCGGTATACGTGGGAATGTATCCAGCACATGTTTGCCAAAGGGTGCCGTCTGGTCATTGTTGCCTGCAACACAGCATCAGCAAAAGCATTACGAAATATTCAACAACATAATCTCCAATCACTTGAAGGCACGCATCGTGTGTTGGGTGTTATCCGTCCCACAACGGAGATGATTGGAAATGTTACCTCTTCAGGACATGTTGGTATTTTCGCTACACCCGGAACAGTTTCATCCGAATCCTATTCAATAGAAATCAATAAATTTTTTCCAACCCTAAAAGTTTTTCAACAAGCTTGCCCCATGTGGGTGCCGTTAGTTGAAAACAATGAGCATGAGTCGTTGGGAGCTGATTACTTTGTTAAAAAAAATATTGAGGCTTTATTAAATCAATCGCCTGATATTGATACCATCATACTGGCGTGTACGCATTATCCCTTGCTGCAAAAGAAAATAAAACAATTTCTTCCCCCTACTATTAAGCTGATCGCACAAGATACCATTATAGCCAACAGCCTTTGTGACTATCTGAACCGTCATCCGGAAATTGATGAGCTGTGTACCAAGGGAGGAGGCCGCCAGTTTTTTACAACAGAATCAACAGAGGATTTTAATATAAAGGCAACCTCTTTTCTCGGCAGAGTTGTTTCTTCCGTGCATTTGCAACTTTAAGCAACATGCTTTCGAATGATGCCCTTCTGCGGATGGATTTTGACTTCGAAAAAACCGGCAATAAAAGTTTGCATGCGCGTGTCCATTAATAATACCGGACTATCAACCGGATAAAAAACAGTGAGATCTAAAACGGCACGCAGAAAATTTTGATGGCCACAAAATTCTTTGGTTAATTTCTTAAAGTAGCTTTCCCATTGCACTTGATATTTGCCAAAGGGATCCCTGCCATCAAAGTCAAAAATCAATTGGTTGTCTCCATAAAACTCAAACCTGAATATGCCCATTAGGTTAACATAGAATTCCTTCAGATGGCGAAAGTCCAGGTCATCATGTGCATGAATCTTCTTCGCCAAATCGTCTTCCAGACCGAGGGGGTTGTGGCGAAGCAGATATTCAATCTTGACAAAGTCAACCAAATAGTGAAGTAGGGATTGCTCCAGTGATAACTGCGCTTGTTCCAGCACATAATTCTTGTCTCGTGGGAAGAATTTTCGAATCACTTTTATTGTAAAATGGTTTTACAAAAGTATAAAAGATAACGATTGAACCCGAACATTTAGATTAGATTTTAATATTTAAGAACAGTAAGCACACATTAACCAGCGAAATCAATTTATTGATACGGTTGAAATGCTTTTATTTACCAGCATGAGTTCAGCGTTAATTGAATTACACTACTTACCACCGATAGCCTACTTCGTTGCCTTGTCATCGTCAAGCGAAATTATCCTTGAGCGACACGAGCGTTACGTTAAACAATCCTACCGGAACAGATGTTACATTAATACTG
>JBBRKB010000219.1:0-6678 GCA_038218385.1 Cytophagales bacterium
ATACAGCATGCACTTCACATTAAGTAGTAGCGGGGTCTTCGTTTTCGAGACCCCGCGTAAGAAGTTGGGCAGAGGATGATGGTATGGATAATATCTATTTGTTGTAGCAGAAAAATAAATCGAATGAAAAGACTAATTTTGTGCTTGATCGGCGTGTAGTGCGTTTGTTGGTGATCCATTGCGCAAGCCCATCAGCACAACACCAACAAAGGCGGAGGGAAGCATCACAGGTGGAATAACTTCTGTCGTTCAAATTTAATATCCATCAGCAAAACAAATATGATAAAGTAAATTAAACCCTGTGACCAACAAGACTCACCTTATAAGTGGTCGCGTAAGGACTATTCTTCAAAAAAAATATTCACTGAACTATCATAGCTCAACCCCAATAGTTCGGAAGCATTTCCTTTATAGATCCCAATCTCTAAAAGTCCGAGGCTGTTGAACAAAATAAAACATTCACCATCATCAGCCTGGTTGTAATTGGTATGTATGCGCCGGAATTTTTCACCTGCAAACTGTACGGTATATACTTTGTTCGCGCTCAAATATTCAAATGTTTCCTTGGGAATGTTGGTAATCAGGTTGCCAACCGAATCGACATGGATGATGGTACCCGTAATCTGTTTTTTTGTTGCCTTCACCTGTCGGTCAATCATTTTCTTGAATGAAGGAAGGGGCTTGCCCAAATCACTTAAGGCAATACCGCTGGCAAGTTTCACCGCTGCGGGCGCAAAGATGTCCCGTTCGGGAAAGGTGGTGTTAATGCTATTGATCGTATTAAGTTCGATAAGTGTTTGGTGTGACTTCTCGCTTATCAATCCAAACAAACCATTATCAGCTCCGATAAAAAACTGATCTTCCAGCTGAAGGGCAATGGGTGAATCACCCCGGTTTCCCGTTGCATGAACGCCAACCAGGTGGACGGTTCCTTTCGGGAAATCACGGAAAAGGGAGCGAAGGACAAATGCAGCATGGGCAATGTCGCACGAGGCAATTTTATGAGTAATGTCCATCACGCGCACGCCAGGATTGATGCTCATTATCTTGGCTTTAATGGCCGCTACATAGTGATCGTTTTCACCAGAATCTGTAAGAAGCGTAATAATTGCCATTGTTTGTGATTTCCCTTTGGGTGTGTCAGCTATTGGAACGCCAAATTATACGGGATAATGTTTAGTTTTGTATAGTTAAACTAAATTTTTTTAACGTTTGCATAGTTACCTGTAAAAATTGACATCAACGAATTGACAGAAAAAATTGTAACACTCGATAATATCACCCTGGTTGATTTTCTGGGGGTAGAAAACAAAACCATTGATTCACTGGCTGCTACTTTTCCAAAGAGTAAAATCGTTTCGCGTGGAAACCAGATTTTATTAAAAGGTTCCTCGGAAGAAATTGTTCAGATAGATGATATTCTTAATTCGCTCATTGAGCATTACCATAGATACGGTCGCATTACAGAAGAGAATGTGCAGAGCTATATTTCACAAGAGCACGGTTCTGCATTGCCCGATATAAAAAATGGATCTTCTGAAGGTGTTATCGTATATGGCACCAAAGGATTTCCTATTAAACCTAAATCAGTTAATCAACAAAAACTGGTTGACCTGGTAAAGGACCACGATCTGGTTTTTGCTGTGGGACCCGCGGGTACGGGCAAGACCTATATCTCCGTAGCGTTGGCTGTACGTGCTCTGAAAAACA
This sequence comes from Cytophagales bacterium, assembly GCA_038218385.1. GTDB lineage: Bacteria > Bacteroidota > Bacteroidia > Cytophagales > Cyclobacteriaceae > JBBRKB01. Next base: position 1,711 of record JBBRKB010000219.1, read on the forward strand.
AATACGTTAAGAAAATCATTATCACCCGACCAGCAGTGGAGGCAGGAGAGAACCTGGGTTTTCTTCCCGGTGACTTAAAGGAAAAAATAGATCCGTATTTGAGACCCATCTATGATGCACTCAATGATATGGTTCCCTTTGAAAAGCTTCGGTATTATATGGAGCATGCGATAATCGAAATTGCACCCTTGGCCTACATGCGTGGCCGCACACTCAACAATGCTTTTATTTTGTTGGATGAAGCACAGAACACCACCCCTATGCAGATGAAAATGTTTCTGACGCGTATGGGGCCGGATTCCAAAATGGTTATATCGGGTGATGCCACGCAAATCGATTTACCTGGCAGCCAACGCTCTGGTTTGAAAGAAGCTGTGCGGATATTAAAGCATGTGCAGTCCATTGGATTTGTTGAGTTGAATGAAAAAGATGTTGTGCGTCATAAACTTGTGCGTGAAATAATTGAAGCCTACAACAAAGAGAGCGCCTCTTAATATAATGGAGAAAAAGCGTAGCGTTTTTCTTTCTGCTGAATGGCGAAAGCTTGCTATGGCTAATTATGTTGTTGACCCTGATGTATTAAAATCGTACGTGCCTGCTAAGACTGAATTGGATCTTTGGAAGGGTAGCTGCTATGTGAGCCTTGTTGGCTTTATGTTTTTGAACACTGCTCTTAAGGGTTTAAAAATTCCTTTTCATACCAACTTTGAAGAAGTGAACCTTCGCTTTTATGTTCGATATAGGGATGGTAACGAATGGAAGCGAGGTGTGGTGTTCATTAAAGAAATCGTTCCAAAACCCATCCTGAGTTTTGTTGCCAACACTTTTTATAAAGAGAATTATGTCACCATGTCCATGCGCCATAAGTGGGAGGATGGTTCGCGGCAATTGAAAGTCAGTTATGAATGGGGAAAAGAGAATTGGCATTCGTTGAAATTGACATGTTCTAAAGACACAATTGAGATTGCGGAAGGAAGCGAGGAAGAATTTATCACCGAACACTACTGGGGCTACACAGCAGTATCAAAAACCAAAACTTCGGAGTATGCAGTCGAGCATCCCCGCTGGAAAGTTTATCCTGTTGAGGATTATGCTATCAATGTTTCTTTTGGTGAAATTTATAGTGAAGAATTCAAATTCCTTGATACTGAGACACCAACCTCTGTATTTCTGGCGGAAGGATCTGAAATAATCGTCAGGGGCGGAAGATATTTACCCTGAATTATTATCACTTCTATTTTGTGCGAGTCCTTTTTTGTTCTTTAGGAGGCAAATGTTTTCCTCTGGAAACGGAATATGAATTGGACTCCCTACATATGTATCCGCCTTGCGTTTTCCCTATCCCTCGGGATTGTGATGGGTGTTTATTTTCCTACAGGTTTATCGACAGGTATGTTGGAGGTAATGTTGGCTGCGTTAATGATGGCCTATGTTTCTTTCGTGTCGTTATTTTCCTTCAAAAAGATTCGATCCTTGACAGGTTTTGTTGGCTTGGTAATGATTGTTGTTACGGGCTATTTCTCTGTAAGAATTCATACCGAAACGACAAGGAATGATCACCTTATCCATCACGATTCAATTTCATTTTATAAAGTTGTCATTACCTCGCCACCGAAGGCAGGTGAGCGGACATGGAAATTCGAAGGACATGTTACTTCTATTAGAAAGCAGGGTGAGTGGTTTAACTCCACTGGCCGCATGTTGTTATACCAAAAAAAGGAACAGGGTGTAAAACCGTTTTCGTATGGTGATGTAATGGTCGTAAAAGGGTTTCCTCAACGTGTGCCGGGTCCTTCCAATCCACATGCTTTCGACTATCAAAAATTTCTTTCGTATAGAAATGTATTTCATCAAGATTTTTTATCTCAAGAGGATGTAGCGGTTGCCGGTAATCAATCACCAAACGAACTCTTTGGATTAGCAATCGCTATTCGTCAATGGGCATTAAAAGAAATTCACAAATACATAAAAGGAAGTCAGGAGCAGGCAATTGTTTCCGCGCTTGTGCTCGGTGTTACAGATGAACTCGATGATGATCTCTTGCGCGCTTATGCAACGTCTGGTGCCATGCATGTATTGGCCGTATCGGGGTTGCATGTGGGTATTATCTATTGGATTATTTTATTTTTTCTTAAGCCATTGAAAAACGTGCGATTGGGAAAATGGCTAACAACATGTGTCACCCTTTTCATTTTGTGGAGCTATGCATTAGTTACAGGGTTGTCGCCTTCCGTCTTGCGTGCCGTGACCATGCTTTCTTTTATGGCCGTTGCCATTCCCATTCAAAGGCGAACAAATATTTATAATACATTAGGTGCTACAGCATTTTGTTTGTTGTTGATCAATCCCTATTTATTAATGTCAGTGGGTTTTCAACTTTCCTTTCTGGCTGTTTTTGGAATCCTCTATTTATTTCCACGCATCTATTTTCTTTGGACGCCTGCTTCAGGTTTTGTCAATACTATTTGGAAGGTGACATGCGTTTCCATTGCTGCACAGCTTGCTACATTCTCATTGGGCTTGCTTTACTTTCATCAGTTTCCGGTGTATTTTATGGTCTCTAATCTTTTTGTGATACCGGGTGCATTTCTAATTGTGGTCTCTGGTATTCTAGTTTTGGCTACAAGTCCTTTTCCTATCATTGCTACGGGCATCGGCTATGCACTCTCTTTTGCTGTAAAAATTTTAAACATCATGATCTTTTTTATCGACTCCCTGCCGATGAGCAAGATTGATAATGTCTACATTAATGAAATACAATGTTGGTGTCTGATTCTTTTTCTGGTAATGTTGCTGGCCATGATAGCGTATCGCAAAATCAAATTTCTATATGCTTCATTTTTCTTTGTTGTGGTGTTTAGCCTCATGCAATGGCAAGGCTATTGGAAGAGTCAACAGGAGGTGAAGTTGACAGTATATGCTATAAACGGCCATAGTGCCATTGATTTGATGGCGCATGGCGATGTGTATTCGCTGGTTGATTGGGCATTGCAAAAAGATGAGAACATGGTTCATTTTAATATGGGGAATGGCCGGCTGGCTGGTTTCGTGAACTCTGTATCCCAAGGTGATGCCATGCCGTTTGTTAAGAATTTCAAAGGATGTCGGCTTATATTGTGGCATAATAGACGGCTTCTTCAGATATTCGAAAAGGATTTTGAGTTTACGGCAGAATTTCCCGTGGACTTTCTCATCATCAGCAATGATGCTATCAAAAGTTTGCGTAATGTAGTGGGGGTGGTTACGTTCAAAACATTGATTGTGGATGGAAGCAACGCTTTTTATGTGGCGGAGAAGCTGATGAAGGAGTCAGAAAAACTAAACATCAATATCCACTCAACCCGACATCAGGGATATTTTGAAGAAATGATATCAAGCTTATGAATGTAGTTGAATATACAGTTAACGATCGGATTGGTTTTATCACATTAAACAGGCCTGAAAAACGAAACGCACTCAATCCTGAATTAGTACAACAGCTAAAGGATACCTTAGCAAAAGCGGAGGCTGATGATGAAGTAAAGGTAATTGTATTGCGTGCCAATGGTGATGCGTTCTGTGCAGGTGCAGACCTTGCCTACCTTCAGCAGCTTCAATCTTTTTCATATGAAGAAAACCTTGAAGATTCACGTAAACTCAAAGAACTGTTTTTGAAAATATACACTTTGTCTAAAGTTGTGATAGCACAGGTGCAGGGTCCCGCTTTGGCGGGAGGATGTGGACTGATCACGGTTTGTGATTTTTGTTTTGCCACCGATGAAGCAAAGTTTGGATACACGGAAGTGAAGATTGGTTTTGTGCCTGCTCTTGTGATGCCGTTCCTTGTTCGCAAGGTAGGTGAGGCAAAGGCGCGGCACATGTTATTGATGGGCAGCCCGCTTAGCGCGAAGGAAGCCTATGAGATGAACCTTATCAATTGTGTTTCGCACAAACGCGCCATTGAACTCGATGTAAAAAAACTTGCAGACTACCTGATACGCTCTAATTCTACGCAGTCGATGATGCTCACTAAAAAAATGCTTTCAACGGTTTATGATTTGTCATTGCATGATACATTGGAGCAGGCAGCGCAAATAAATGCGAAGGCACGTGAGGGTGAAGATTGCAAACGCGGTATCGATGCTTTTCTAAAAAAAGAAAAAATTACCTGGTAGTTAACATGTTTTCATAAACGCTCGCCTGTGGAAACATCCGTTGATATATTAAAAAAATACTGGAAGCATAATCAGTTCCGGCCTTTGCAAGAGGATATTATTAACTCCATTCTCAACGGCCAGGATACGTTAGCATTGCTGCCTACTGGTGGTGGTAAATCGGTATGCTTTCAAGTGCCAGCGCTTGTGCTGGATGGTTTATGTGTTGTGGTGACGCCACTCATTGCATTGATGAACGATCAGGTAGATCAGTTGAAAAAGAAAGGTATCGATGCAGTGGCGATTCATTCGGGTATGAAGTATCGAGAGATTGACTTGTACCTGAACAACTGCATGTATGGAAAAGTAAAATTTTTGTACGTGTCCCCCGAACGACTGAAGACGGAAATTTTTATTGAGCGTTTTAAACAAATGAATGTGTGCTTGATTGCGGTCGATGAAGCGCATTGCATATCGCAATGGGGATATGATTTTAGACCGCCCTATTTGGAGATTGCCGCGTTGCGCGAGTTTCATCCAATGGTTCCTTTTATAGCACTTACCGCCACAGCAACAGGTGAGGTTCAGGATGATATTGTAGAAAAACTTAATTTCAAAATTCCGTATGAAGTTTTCACCAAGTCGTTCGTTCGCGATAATCTTTCTTTTATTATTAGAAAGTCTGATAATAAAGAAAAAAAGTTAGTTGAGATTTTACAGAAGGTGAAAGGCTCGGCCATTGTGTATGTTCGATCGCGGAAAGGCACTCAGGAATTGTCAGCGCTTTTGAATAAGAAAAATATTAAATCTTCTTTTTACCATGCCGGGCTTGATC
>JBBRKB010000220.1:0-6675 GCA_038218385.1 Cytophagales bacterium
AGATTCCAAAGGGAACAACTTCTGCACTCCATGATTTTCCTGCCTCCAACAAAACATCTTTTACCTGGCTTACGGGCAAGTTGGGATTGCGTATTTCAATTTCTATTGCATGCGTTGCTTTAAAACTTCCTGATGATGCAATGACTTCAATCTTTGCAATTCCCGTTTCTGCCTTCACCGATAAATCAAAATCAACTGTGAGGTCACCTTTGGATCCAATCTCTACCGTGCGACTTGAGCCTCCGGTAACAACAAGTGGTCCCGAGACCTTCACTTCAACTTTTATATTCTTAATACTTTTCTCCTGTGTGAATAATGTTATCGGAAGTTTCACTGTTTCCTCAGGTCCTAACACGCGCGGCAAGGTTGCCAACACCATAAGGGGTTTGCGTACAGGTGTTACTTTTTCTGCCTTACCATAAGCACCTTCATGGCCTACCACCAACATTGTTTTTACAGAACCAATATATTGTGGCATGATGAATTTATGTGTTGCCGTTCCACCGTCTAATGTGAACGGACCAAAAAATTTAACTACAGGTTTGAATCGATTGGCGCGCGCATCATCTTCTTTCGCTTCCAACTCCATGTCTCCACCGATGGCCAACAATCGCTCTACCTTTGCGCCAAATGCACCCATTACCTGATCATACAAATCCCATGTGCGCACGCCCAATGCTTCACGCGCATAAAATTTATTCCACAGGTCGGGTGTTTTGAAATGTGTGAGATCCAACAGACCTTCATCAACCATTGCCAAGGTATACGTCATTTTTCGCTTTGACTTCTCCGAAACTTTTATCACCACTTCCATTCCGGGTTCCAATTCATCGGGCATGCTGATGACGGGTTCAAGATGGGTTTTTGGATCTTCAATGCGTGCAGGTAATACACCATACAAACGTATAGGTCTATCATTAGTGGTTTGATTATGCGGCTGCAACAACATGACATGCATGAAAATGTTTGGCGTCATCTCAGATGTAACATCAAAACTAAACTTCGTGTCTCCTGCCTGCGTGTCTACCCAATAGGTTTGAATCACTTTCGATCCATTCTCTATACTTACCAATGCCCGGCCTTGTGAACTTCCCGGAATGGTGAGGTTTACTTTTTCTCCAATGTTATAATTTTCTTTATCACTCGTAAAAGACAATAAGGCCGCGCCAGCATTATCTCCCTGATTTCTGTACCGACTATACCAACCCGGTTCATCCACATAAATTATTTTACCACTGCAATGTCCACTCGCAGCATCACACACTTGAACAAAATAACGACCCCAGTCGGGGGATTTGAAATCAAACTTCCAACTCCCTTTTCCATTTTGTGTAGTCACTACTGCCGTCTTCACTATTTTGGAATACGAACCGTTTACATAATTAGCCAAACGACCTGATGAATAATCCCACCACCAACCCTGGTCGAGTTTGTAAACACGGATATCAACTTTCCGTGACAAGGGTTTGCCATCAGCATCAAGCGTTGCAATGTCGAGGCGATGCAATGTGTCCAAATACAAAATACCGCTGTACCGTTCTCCCTCCGGAGCTTTAATACCCACGTACGATTCGTAAGGTGAATAAGGAATGGTGAAATTATCGATACTGAAATTGCCACTCTCTTCAAATACCTTTCCGCGGAAAATGGCATTGAGAAAACCTGGCGCAGCAGACGAATTCGCTAGTGAACCATTAACCGCAGCATGACCTTCCGAATCGGTATAGCCGCTGAATACCGATTGCGCTTCACTATAAAACTCACGCGATGGATCTTCAAATTCATAATCGTTGAAGCCCTTGAACTGCGTCTTCGTTTTGGAAAGCAAGACATCAAATTCCGCTTTAAGATTTCGGCCGGGTGCGCCGTGCAACCACTTTACATCCAATGTACCTTTCACATCAGCTGTTGTAAACCGTTCTGTACCAAAATCGAGATTGATTTTTAAACGGTTGGGCTTCACGGTTTCAATGCGTATGGTTTGAGTAAAATAAGTGCCTCCCACTTTCACACGTCCGGCCCAATTTCCAGTAGGTGCATCAGGTGATGTTGCTGTCGAGAAATTATAAAAACCATCCACTGATGATGACTTTACCAAACGTGTCGTGATTTGACCCTGCGGATTTTGTAATTCAAAAACAACAGGATGTGTTGGTGGCAATGTTTTGTTTTTATCTTCCAACACAAACGTTATGTACAATGAATCACCAGGCCGCCACACGCCTCGCTCTCCATACAACATTCCTTTCAATCCCTTTTGCACCACATCACCCGAAACATCAAACTGACTCAACGATAGTGATTCACCATCCTGAAGTTTGAGGTACCCACGTTGCGCACCACTTTTCGCGACAAGCACATACGGTTGCTCTTTTGTGTTCATAACAATTTTACCATCGGCACCCGATTGCGCTGAGCCAATCACTTGTTGTTGATAATTATAGAGTGTCAACTCTACTCCCTGCATGGGCTGGGTTGTTTTTAAATCGGTAACAAATACAATTGTGTTTCCATCGCCACCTTCTTTAGCAATGAGTCCCAGGTCAGAAGCCAAAACATTTTTCGTGACTACGCGATTGGAGCCATAATAGTAAGATGCATTACAGGGATTGTCGCGCTCTTCCCAATTATAATCGCCATAGTAATACTCATCCTCTTCGTAGTAGCCATCCTCATAATATCCGGAGTAGTCCGTGACTTCATCTTCATCAAGGTTAGTTAAATCTTCTTCACCTGATTCTTCATCGCCACAATTGTAAGCCGCGTATGATTTTTTAAAACCTAGTTTGATTTGATAAATAGCACCTGGTTCGGAGGTGATCAACTTTGCCAGATCCAACGTATACCGGTTCCACTTCCCTAAGTCTGTGATGCCGGTATTGTCCAACTGAATTTTCTTTTTCAGAACGTTTTTGCCAACACGGTGCATTTCGTAATTGCCCTGGATGTTGTTCACCTGAAGAAACTGCAATATGTTGTTCTCAAAAATTTTCATCACGGTAATGTCCACAGCTTTCAAGTTCACGGCTTCGAAAGGAAGAATCAATCCATCTGTACTGGGAAGAATAGAACCTTTACCCGCAAACCTCACCTCTGGCTTCAGTTGCTCAAACACGACTTGCATCGAAGCAGCGTTTTTCATTTTATAATCCAATATGTTACGAATACCAGCTTCTACATATATAGTTTTGGTACCTGCCTGACGTGATGGAGGAAAAACTTTTATCTCATTGTCATGCAATTCAAAGTCAACACTCGACAGGCCTTCCACACGAATGAGTCCGCTAAGGTTTTGTTTTTCCTTTAAGGGATCAGAGAATTGAAGCACCACATATTGACTGGGGTTTTGAACAACCTTTGCGCTCATCAATTTAAAATCACTCAACGATGGAATCTCCACTGTTTCTTCTGCCAATCGTTCAATGCCTAAGGGATCGCCAATTGCTTTTATCAATACCTTGCCCGGAGCTTCTCTTCTGGCCACATCTTCTACGATGAAGTTATGCTGCTTGCCATCTGCGGTATGTACCCACGTTACTTTCAAACTATTGTTGTCTTGTGTCGCGCTTACCATTTGGGCTACGAGTGCATCTTCGGCATAATCAGCTGTTGATAAAATACCTTCTACCTTTTGTCTTTTTAAATCTGTCTTATCGTATGTAGTAATGTTCTCAATAGATAAGTCAAAATTTTGTGGTATCACTTGAAAGCTGAATGTAAAAACATTTAGTTCCTTGGGTACATCCATCAGTTTTCCAATTTCAAAATTCACCCCATAGACTTGACCGGATGTTAACCGTGCATCGGGTTTGAATTCAATGGTGCGTTTGTCAAGCCATGTGGTTTTTCCTTTTACTGCGGGTTCGAAATAAAATAACTTTCCGGAATTTTCCTGACCTACCTGAGTAGAGTCAACCACATCGCTTGTGAGCATAATGCGAATAGCAGACCCTGAACTTAACACACCCGTTGAATAGGAGGCTACATATTCACCAAATGCCGGATTGATAAAATCGGGTGCCTGATGAGAGCTTTTACTGGTGTTGAAATAAAAAATGCCGCCCATAAGAACAGCGACAGCAACGAAACCAATGGCAATTTTTTTCCAGGGTAGAGTTTGCATAAAGAAATAGATAACGTTTTAAATTCAGAAATTAGACTGTGAAGATGGCAAACGCCATGATATTATAAATATTTTTTACAATTTAATTTTAATCCAATCCAATTTCACATTTAAAGTAAAAATAACCTCTTGTTTAAGCTGATGTTCATACTTTTGTAGCTCGCATTGAATTGACTTATAACACTATAGCACAATGAAGGAATTCTTAGATCGAACATATTTCAACAATACCGTACAAGATTACCTTATCGCCCTGGGCATTGTCCTTCTCAGTATTTTGTTTATCCGGATTTTCCGATCCGTTATTCTTAAGAAATTAAAAGTCTGGGCTGCCTCAACAGAGACACAGTATGACGACCTGGTAGTAAAAGCAGTTGAACGCTTTGGCATGCCTGCTATAAATCTACTGGCCATCTACTGGGGTATACACTATCTTACCTTATCAGAGAAAGCGGTTCGCGTAGTGGAAGTGGCAACAGCCAGTGTCATTGCATTTTTTCTCATACGGCTGGTGTCCTCTACCCTGCGCTTTATGCTGGAAGCCTACGTGCGCAAGCAAGACGAGGGGGAAGAAAAAGTAAAACAGATTGGTGGCATCATCCTCCTCATAAGCATCGTAGTCTGGGGCATTGGCCTCATCTTCTTGTTTGATAATTTGGGTTATGATGTCACAGCTATAATTGCCGGGCTCGGTGTTGGTGGTATCGCTATCGCACTCGCGGCACAAAATATTCTGGGTGATCTTTTTAACTATTTTGTGATTTTCTTTGATCGTCCGTTTGAGATTGGTGATTTTCTGGTGATCGATGACAAAAAGGGAAACGTGGAACACATTGGTATAAAAACCACACGGATAAAAAGCTTGTCTGGTGAGCAACTTATATTCTCTAATAGTGACCTTACCAACTCTCGTATTCATAATTATAAACGAATGGCCAGGCGTAGGATTGACTTTACTATTGGCGTCACGTATCAGACTACACCGGAGCAACTCCGCGAGATTCCAACGATTATTAAAACCACAATTGAAAACATACAAAACGCTACGCTCGATCGCACACACTTTGCGAAATTTGGCGACTTCAGTTTAAATTTTGAAACGATCTATTTTGTAGAGAGTTCAGAGTTTAATGCGTACATGGATATTCAACAAAAGATAAACCTTGCCCTGGTAGATGAGTTTGCCAAGCGCGGAATTGAATTTGCATACCCAACACAAACCTTGTTTATAACCAAAGAAGGATTGGAGAAACCAAAAGAATTCAAACCTGCTTAATAACAGAAAAGGAGTTTGAGTTTATTTAAGGGCATCTCTAAAAACTGTTTTATATTGGCCTCCCCGCTAAATGGCGGGGCAGGCTATCCCTACCCTTCTCCGATTGGAGAAGGGTTTCGGATGTTTTAAGACATACCCTAATTTATTCAAAATGAAATTATTCCTTTTAATTATGGTAATGAGTCTACTGCAAACTGCCTCCTTTAAAGATACGCAGCTAAGTCACAGTCGTGTGAAAGAGGCCTATCGTGATAAGGAGGCGGTGGTTAAAAATTATTTTAATGAAAAGAATCTTTCATACAACAACTTCAATCTCTTCATTCGCATTTTTAAAAAAGAGATGAAGTTGGAAGCATGGGTAAAAGAAAAGAACGCTACTACCTATACCTTCCTCCATACGTATGATGTCTGCGCTTCCAGCGGTGCGTTGGGACCGAAAAGAAAAGAAGGTGATCTTCAAGTGCCCGAAGGAATTTATACCTTAAACCATTTCAATCCGGTGAGCAATTTTCATTTGTCACTGGGTGTGAGTTACCCAAACCAGTCTGACAAAATTCTCAGCGACAAACACCGCCCAGGTGGAGCTATCTACATTCATGGCAATTGTGTGACCATAGGCTGCATTCCTATCACAGATGATAAAATAAATGAGCTGTACATTATGGCTGTTGAAGCCCGTAACGGAGGTCAATCACAAATTCCTATTCACATTTTTCCCTCACGACTTAATGATGCAGGCTTTCAAACTTTGTCTAAAGAATATAGAAGTAACGAATCGCTGCTAGCTTTTTGGAGAAACCTTAAAACTATCCATGATGATTTTGAAACGCGCAAGATTGTTAGCACGGTGAAGGTGAATAATGCAGGTGGCTATTATGTTCCTTAAAAGACTCCATAAGATTTGAGTAGGAAGTCCAAAAATTTTGAGTTGAAGAAAAAAATGCAGAAATTGGTCTGGTAATTAGTGAATAAAATTCGCAGATGTTGAGGAGTGTCTTGTTAAAAGAGAGATATCAACAATGGTTGATATCTGCTAATAATACCAATAATACTTTTATCCAGTTGTTAGCAGTAATTTTAAGGACATACTGCACAACAAACGAACTAAGAAAAAATACACTATGAAAAATTTAACACTTTTGATTTTATTCTTGCAATTTTCGTTAACCTCATGCTCGCAAGACACAAAAGAAAATTTCGACCGAGCTGTTGAGTTTAAAAAGAACGGCAAATATCAAGAAGCATTATTCGAATACGACAAAGTTTTACTAATCAA
>JBBRKB010000221.1:0-6655 GCA_038218385.1 Cytophagales bacterium
GGTCGGGCTACATTACCGATCATTTCACCTGTAATTGATTTCAAAGCATTCATTGAAGCAGATTCATCATCTGATAAATTTATCGCCTACGTTGATCAAGGCAACCCCAATCATCTTTTCAAATTGGCCAAACAAAATAAAACCTACACCGTTCTGATTGGACCTGAAGGTGATTTCGCCAAAGAGGAACTTGACATCGCTATTGAAAAAGGATATAGAAAAATAAGCCTTGGAAATAACCGACTGAGAACCGAGACCGCTGCACTTGCTGCGTGTCATACGCTCACCCTTTTGAATGTGCAATAGACCTACTCTTGCGCTGCAGCAGGGGATTCAACAAGGGTCGCCAACTTCGTATGTGCCCTTTCAATAAACACATAGTTAGCAATGCTGCCGCTAAATCGCTGAATGATTTTGTTTTTCATTTCTTTAAATGAGATGACAGCAAAGACTTCTCCATCAACCACTAAGGCGAACGATGAATTTGTCAATCGTGAAGCTATGTTATTGGTTTTTTTGTAGGCCTCTTGTGTTAAGGTGAGATCAAAGTACACATCGGTTCCGTCTCGCACCAATTCACTTATACGCTGAAATCCCTGCACTTCCACAATAGGAAATTCGGTTATGCAAATCGGTTTACCTTTTGGATCGGTGGTATGTTTGGGTATATTTTTATCACACGCAACCGTAAGAAACAAACCAGATGCGGATTGCCCATATACCACCGTTGATATAATCAGTATTACCGTTGTCAGAATACCTCTATGCATACTTTAAAGATAATCATTCAATTTCATTCTGTGTATCGCTCACTTCGATAGCTTGTATTTGTATTTTACAAAATACATTCGTTGATTTAACTAAAAACAGGAATGGCATTAAACTATATCTGGGCTAGCTTTTTTCTTATCGCTTTTGTTGTTGGGTTGATGAAGTTGATATTCTTTCAGGATTATACAGTGTTCCCTCAAATGCTACAGGCGACATTTGATAAATCAAGAACAGGGTTTGAACTTTCGCTTTACCTTACCGGCGTCATGTCGCTGTGGCTTGGACTGATGAAGATTGGTGAGAAGGGTGGTATGGTTTCTCTGTTATCAAAAGTTGTTGGCCCATTTTTCACGCGGCTGTTTCCCGATGTTCCTGAAAACCATCCGGCACGCGGATCCATCATCATGAACTTCAGTGCCAACATGCTAGGCCTCGACAATGCTGCTACTCCCCTTGGGCTTAAAGCCATGAGTGATCTTCAAGACTTGAATCCCGATAAAGAGACAGCGTCCAATGCGCAAATTACTTTTCTGGTGATGAATACTTCAGGACTTACCATTATCCCTCTATCCGTTATCGCAGACAGGGCCGCTATGGGCTTTCTCAACCCGGCAAGTATTTTTATTCCTACCCTTATTGCCACGTTTTTTTCTACCATGGTCGGCCTATTCTACATATCCTACAAGCAAAAAATAAATCTCCTTGACCCTGTTCTGCTGGCTTATCTGTTAGGGTTGTCAGCCATTATCTTCTGCACCATTTTGTATTTTAAATCCATAAGTCCTTCGGAACTCCAAAGTCAGTCAATCCTTTTCAGCAGTGTAATCATTATCACCATCATTACCAGTTTTCTGGTGCTGGGATTAATACGAAAGATTCCCCTCTTTGAAACGTTTATTGAAGGTGCGAAAGAAGGCTTTACTACTTCCATAAAAATTATTCCCTACCTTGTTGCCATACTGGTAGGCATTGGTGTTTTCATCGCATCTGGCTCGCTTGATTTTATTACCCAAAGCATTGGCTGGCTCTTTAGTCTTACTGGTATCAATACTGATTTTGTGGAATCACTTCCTGTAGCATTCCTAAAACCGTTAAGTGCGCAATCGGCCCGCGCCATGATGATCACACTTTCGGAACCCATCGCAAAAAATGGAGGTATAGATACTTTTACAACTCAACTATCAGCCACTATAAGGGGTTGCACAGAGACAACCTTCTATGTGTTGGCAGTGTATTTTGGGTCTGTTAATATTAAAAAAACGCGTTATGCACTAACGGCAGGCTTGATTGCCGACTTTGCAGGAATAGTAGCGGCTATTTTTGTGGCGTACCTTTTCTTTGCGTGATGGATAAAAATTTAATTAAAACCGGATAACACCTCCACATTCAATTGAAATTATTTGTTAAAATCAACAAACGAAGTTAAAATTGTTTATGGATAAAAAAGCGGACATTCAAAAGACCATCTACGACAACGCGAAGAGTCACTTTCTTGGAAATTTCCCTGATAACCTGCCCATTGAACAAGCTTATGTCCATATTGGGATGTACCTCGGCTGGATTATAGATTCTGATCTCTATTCAGAATATTTTGAAGATGAAGCATCCAACCAAATTTTCAGGTTCAAGAGACGCGAAATTTCATGTACCATCCTGAGTGAAATATGGGACGGATACCTGGGCTTCGAATTATTCAATAAGTCTGGAAACATGTTCACCTATTATTATTATGGTGGTGGGCTTTACCGCAATGATTACGATGAGATTCTGGTAAAGAACCTTCCTTCCATTTACCATGTCACCGATAGTTGGGAAAATTATGAGAAAATGAAACTCCGGATTGACATGCGCTTTCAAGATTGGCGCAAACTGGTGAGCGCCTGATTCATCTCTGCAGTTGGCTACATTTCTTTCTAAAATATTACAGATCTACTAGCGGTATTTAGGAGTTAATGCTATAGCAACCAGATGCTCCTTATCAAACGTATCCAGCTACCTTATACGCTACATACCCTACCCATTCACGTATCAATTTCGTCCACACCACCATCGCCTCAGCTTTGGGGACAAGTAGTGTGTCGGGATAGAATTTTCGGGGGTGCGTATAAAAATCCGTTGTAAAGGTATCCATGCTTAATCCCACTTTACGAAAACACGCACTCGACCGGGGCATGTGAAAAGCAGAAGTAATCAAGAGACACTCATCGGCAAAGATGCCATCGCCATTCAAAATTTCTTTTACGGCAATAGCGGATTCATGCGTATTGCGGGAATCATTCTCTACCTGAATATCTTCTTTGGGGACACCCATCAGTATCATCGCCTCTCGAATTTCATCTGATTCCCGCTCACCAATTTCAATCAACCGTCCACTACCACCGCTCACCAATAATTTCTTTACTATACCAAGCTTGTAAAGTTGTACGGCGTGCACGACACGATCTGCACCGCGTTGAAAATAAATTCTGTCGTTTGGCGTCTGCTCAGCAAGGGTCACACCTGATAACACAATGCCCAGCTTATAGGTCTTATGCATGTCTGAATACGCAATGGCATCGGGCTCCCATGCAGCCATCATTTCATTGGCAATAAAATCATTGGAGAAGAAAAACAACAAGCAAACAGAAGTGATAAACAACCGCTTCTTCCATTTGCCTCCCCTCACCAGGATTGACAAAAGAAAACAGAGACAGATAAAGACCATGGGCATGGTCAGATAGTTAATCGTTTTAGAAAGGATGAAAAACATAGACGCTAGATCAACAAAAAAATTATTTCTTGCCTAGTGGATTAGATAGGTTTCCAATACCATCAATAATACGGCGCAGTACATCGAAATACAGCATGAGGCCCAACACAAAACTCATAGACCATATTACCGCCAGGTTAAATACAAGTGTATCTGCATTACTGTTCATGAAATGTTTAGTCGGCATGTAAAACTGCGCATCGAAATCTACGTGATGCTCCGGATCCGGATCTTTGTAGATCGGATAAATCTTTTGAATCAACTTACCATCTTGCTCAATGATCCGGTGCATCTCAGCAATATTCTTCACCAACTCGGCAATAGCTTCATTGTGGTACTGATCTTTGAACTGTTTAAACGCCTTATCTTTCTCTGGTGTGTTAGTCTCGCTTAGTATAAGTTCATCCTTTTCCTTATCAGCTCCATTATAGCGACGTGAATAAAACTTTTTTAATCCATCCAGAAAAGTATTTACTTCATTTAACACCATTGCGTCAAATGTGGACGAGGTGCTCTTCTCCAGCAAGGGTAGGTCCTTTTGGCCCGTGAGTCTTAATTCCCGACTCAATTCCTTTTTGATAAGGGCAAGATCAGCGGCAACTTTTTCCTTCACTTCCGGATCGGATGAATTACTGTTGCTGATGCAATACTGTAAGCGTGTCTCAATTTCAGGAATAAAATATACTTTCTTAAAATCCGAATTGGCCATGACTTTGTCATACAAATAAAATTTGCGCTCATAGTCATTGTCTTTGAATTGGGAAACCATCGCTGCCTCAAACGCCCATCGCGAAACCATGAGGTCACCCACAAAGGGTACAGTTGCTGTGTTGCCAATGGCAGGGTTTAGTTTATCAAATTTTACCACCACACCACTCAAGATCAGCTGTGGAATTAACAAGAGTGGTATAAGTATGTATATCGTAACTGCCGAGTTAAATGCTGACGAAATATTCAATCCCAACATATTGGCAAATGCAGATGTAGCGAAAAGAATTACCCAATGCTCAAACAGCATTCCTTTAATTTCCAGAATAGATGTGCCCACGATAACAAACATGAGTGTCTGCACAGCCGATAGCATAAACAAAATGGATATTTTAGAAAAGATATAACTACTTCTGCTCAGATGCAGAAAGGCTTCACGCTTCAATATTTTTTGATCCCGTATAATTTCTTCCGCACTCACCGTGAGACCCATAAACAGCGCCACGATCACACTCATAAAAAGATACGCCGGAATGTTCAGGTTTTTTCCAAAGCTATATCCGGTAATGGTTTGATCCTCGCTGCTATAATAGCGAACAATAAAGGCTAGGATAAACGCCAACACAGGCGCCTCCAGCAAGTTGATGATCATGTACTGGCGGTTGTGAAGCTTGGCCTGTAGATCGCGTAAGGAAAACAAGTGCATTTGCTTGAGCCGCGAAGGTATGTTCAATGTGGAGTGAGGTTGCTCCTCAGAGGGTTCAACAGCGGTCAGGTTATGATGGGAAAGAAAAATTGCATTCCATTGTTCAGCAGACATCTTCCGCTCATTGGTGAAATGTCCATACTCGTTGATTACCTTAGTCTCAATTATGTTAAAGACTTGCTCAGGATTAACATTGCCGCACTCGTGGCATTCGCCCTGTTCACTATTGGCGAGATTGATCGCACGTTTAAAATAGACAATCGCATCCACCGGATTGCCATAATAAATCTGGTAGCCACCTGAATCCAGGATCAAAAGCTTATCAAACATTTTATAAATGTCAGATGAAGGTTGATGGATCACGGCGAACACTAGTTTACCCTTCAATGATAATTCTTTCAGCAGGTCGATAATATTTTCTGAATCGCGCGAAGACAATCCGCTGGTGGGTTCATCACAAAACAGAACTGCCGGTTCGCGTAAAAGCTCAAGCCCAATGTTAAGCCGCTTGCGCTGGCCGCCACTTATTGTTTTTCGCAAAGGTGAACCGACTCTCAAATCACGTGTTTCTTCCAACCCTAAATCGGTGAGCACCCGTATCACTAATTCATCTATTTCTTTTTCACCTTTTTCACTAAAACACAGTTTGGCAGCGTAATACAGATTTTGATACACCGTCAAGTCTTCAATCAACAAATCATCTTGCGGAACAAACCCAATTACACCTTCAATAGCTTTTGGTGATTTGTGAATGTCGATACCATTAATGAGCACTTGCCCCTCTGATGGTTTTTCCGATCCATTCAACACATGCAGCAACGTAGACTTACCTGCACCACTGGCACCCATGAGGGCAATAAGGTTTCCGGATTCCTCCGAAAGGTTGACTTGCCTTAACCCAAGCTTTCCATTTTTAAATGCATAACTAATATTTCTTCCTTCAAAAGAGGTACGGGCATGCTCGCCAAATGTTCTGAATTGGTTTAGAAGATCTCCATAATATATAGGATCGTCATGTCCCCAACGCAACGTGCTTCCAATGGCCAACACCTTTATGACTCCGGATTTTACAGGCACACCATTAAGATACACATCAGAGTTTCCATTATACCTGATAAAATACATATCGGCACTGGCCATATATAGGATGGCAATGAATCCATCGAGGTCTTTCCTATAAATATGTTTGCCTTTTTCTGTGAGGTTATTGCTCGCAACTAATACATGCTCACGATCCAAGTCGGCTGACTGCTGACTGATCACAAAATTTTTGATACACTCCACTTCCGAAGCCGTAACATTCAGAGCACTGCCAATGGTATTTACAAGTTGACGTTCTCTCTCTGAAGCGCTTCCATCGGCAATGATAATACTGACCAATTCTACAATAATCACCACCTTTTGCTTCACCGTTAGCTGAAGGCTTATTTCGGAACAGATAGCTTCCACCAGTTTCAATTCTTTCGCAATACCATCTGAGCGGGCGGGAAGTGCTTTTACATATTGATCAAAGATGTCGAGATAGTGCACCACCATGACATTGCTTAAATGATCATTGAGAAAGTTCTTTATCTGATCATATTCCTGCTTGGTAACATCATCTTCTTTTGCCACCACAGCAAAGAGGCGAAGGATAGCTTTTAATAATTGTTCGCTCATGGAGTTGGTAAGTACTTTTTAAATATAATCAAAGATGCTATAACACCCTATACTAATGAAAA
>JBBRKB010000222.1:0-6652 GCA_038218385.1 Cytophagales bacterium
GGAACTGTTGCATGTTATTCTTTTTTCATTGCCAGGTTCCCCCGTTATGTACTATGGCGATGAAATCGGGATGGGAGATAATGTATACCTCGGTGGACGCGCGGGCGTGCGTACTCCTATGCAATGGAATCTAAATATCAATGCCGGGTTCTCATCCACCAATCCTCAAAAATTATATCTGCCTTTGATTGGTGATCCGGTATATCGATATGAGTCTGTTAATGTAAATACACAGGAAGAAAATCATTCCTCTTTTTTATGGTGGATGAAAAACATTATCACCATGCGAAAGCGCCTCGTTGCCTTTGGTCGTGGAGAGATGAAATTTATTGAGACATCAAACTCAAAAGTATTATGCTTTGTGCGCAGTCACGAGAAGCAACGTATCATCGTGTTAGCAAACCTTTCACAGTTTTCACAAGCTGTAACCTTGAGTCTTCAGGAATTCAAGGGAAGTGATGTAACTGAAATATTTAGCCAAAACAGGTTCAAGAATATTGAAGATGGTGAGTATCCCATCACGCTTGGTCCGTATGGTTATTTTTGGTTTCAAATTGAAACTGCCGACCAAAAGGAAAAGGGCGAAGCTACTGGCGAACTTCCTTTGTTTACCTCTGACCTTTCCTGGGAACGTGTCTTTCATAACTACAACGAGCCTCGCGCGATTGAACGAAAAATCCTTCCCGTGTTTTTGAAAAAGTGCCGATGGTTTGGAGGGAAGGCAAAGGTGGTGAGCAAAATGGGTTTTCATAAAGTGATTCCCATGAAGGTGGGCAGTGATACACATTACCTTACCCTTGTTGAAGTTCAGTATGTACAACGACTTCCCGAATTATATTTTCTGCCTATGACATTCGTTTCATCTGAGCGTTTGCTGGAGAAAGTGGAGTATACCGTGCAGAGTGTAATTTGCCGCGCAGAGATTCAGGATGAAACAGGATTTATTATTGATAGTAGTTATGATAAATCCTTTCGAGACTATCTTTTTACATCCATGATAAAAGATGTGAAAATAAAAGAGGACGATGGTCTATTGGAATTCAGTTCGAGTTTGTTCTCTAAAATTAATATCCCCAAAGAGATTGACAGCAAATTGCTGAAAGCTGATCAGAGTAATACGGCCATTATCTATAATGATCGTTACTTTCTGAAATTCTACCGTAAGATTGAAAAAGAAATAAATCCGGACCTTGAAATTATTCGCTTCTTGTCGGAGAATACTTCGTTTACCAATAGTCCCAAGTATGCAGGAAGTATTGAGTTTCGTGATACGGATAATCAAACCTACGTATTTGGTTTAATGCAAGAGAAAGTAGAGCATCAGGGTGATGCCTGGAGCATGACGGTGGATTCTGTGGGAAGATTTTTTGAGCGTGTTATCATCAATCCAAAAAAAGAAAAGCTTCCCAAGCTTATCAACAAGCCTACATTAACCTTTGAAGAAGCACCCGAGTTGATTCAGGAAATGATTGGCCGTGGTTTTTATGAACGCATTACACGTCTCGGGCAGCGTACAGCTGAGCTACATTTGGCACTGGCATCCAATACTACTGATGCTGCATTTGCTCCTGAAAATTTCAACGCCAATTATCAACGCTCTTTATATTCTTCACTTCGTAAATTAGTGAGAGACAGGTTTGCTTTGTTAGAAAGTTCGTTATCAAAATTGGAACCTGAAACGGCAGCATTGGCAAAGAAAGTATTGGCACTTGAAGATGATATACTGGAATGCTTTAGCGAAGTATTTAAGACCAAACTTCATGCTATAAAGACACGGGTTCATGGTGATTACCATTTAGGTCAGGTATTGTTTACGGGAAAAGATTTCATCATCATTGACTTTGAAGGTGAGCCCGGTTTTTCATTTAGTGAAAGGAGATTAAAAAAGAATCCGCTTAAAGATGTGGCGGGTATGATGCGATCGATACACTATGCCGCATTTGGTAAAATTTTATTGAATGAAAACTATCGTGATAAAGATCGTGAAGTGCTGGAAATGTGGGCTGAGCAATGGCAACATTATGTGAGCCGGTTCTACATGGGCGCATACATGGAACGGATCAGTCCCGGTGCCAAATGGTCGCCGGAGAATGAAATCCTGATCCGAACATTTTTGTTGGAGAAAGCAATTTACGAAGTGGGATATGAATTGAATGGAAGACCGGATTGGGTAATCATTCCGCTGCGAGGAATTGAATATCACATGCGCAGGTATTTTATGGAAAAAGGTAAATAGGTTTTTAAACCAAAATGAATATGGGCAAGCGAGCAAGTAAAAAAGAAAACGAGGCAAAGACAGCTGAAGGAAATTTTAGCTTGCTCACAGATTTTGATATACATCTTTTTAAATCGGGCAAGCATTACAAACTGTATGAAAAGCTTGGTGCACATTTGGTGTCGGTTGAAAAACAAAAGGGCACCTACTTTGCGGTGTGGGCACCCAATGCAAAATCCGTTTCTGTCATTGGGGAGTTCAATCATTGGACAAGCGGTCAACATAAACTTGTACCTCGATGGGATGAGTCTGGAATATGGGAAGGTTTTTTTTCGGGTATTGGAAAAGGTGAAGCGTACAAGTATGCCATCCATAGTAATACAGGAGAATATTTAGAGAAGGCAGATCCGTTTGCATTTTATTGTGAGCAGCCTCCTCACACAGCATCCATTATATGGGAGAGTGATCACCATTGGAAGGACAGCATGTGGATGCATGAACGAAAAAAATCGGTAGGCGCACCTAAGCCTTACTCCGTATACGAAGTCCACATGGGTTCGTGGAAAAGGAAATTAGAAGAAGGAAATCGATCGCTGAGTTATGTAGAACTTGCTTCTGAAATGGTAGCGTATGTTAAAGAGATGGAGTTCACACATGTTGAATTTCTTCCGGTGATGGAGCATCCATTTTTTGGTTCGTGGGGATATCAGTTGTGTGGTTACTTTGCGCCCACCAGTCGGTTCGGTATCCCAGAGGAGTTTATGTATTTGGTCGAGTGTTTTCATAAAGAAGGTATTGGTGTTATTCTGGATTGGGTGCCGTCACATTTTCCTGGCGATGCCCACGGACTTCATAAATTTGATGGAACATTTTTGTATGAGCATGAAGACCCACGAAAAGGATTTCATCCGGATTGGAAGAGCTACATTTTTAATTATGGAAGAAGTGAAGTGCGTTCGTTCCTTATCAGCAATGCTTTATTTTGGTTGGAGCGCTATCACATCGATGGTTTACGTGTAGATGCCGTTGCATCGATGTTATATCTTGACTACTCACGCAAAGAAGGAGAGTGGATACCCAACCAATATGGTGGTAACGAAAATCTTGAAGCCATCGATTTTCTAAAAGAATTTAATGAGATGGTATATGGCACATTTCCAGACACCATTACCATAGCAGAAGAATCAACATCATGGCCGGGTGTTTCACGGCCTACCTATTTGGGTGGATTAGGTTTTGGGCAAAAGTGGATGATGGGCTGGATGCACGATACGCTTCAATATTTTAAAAATGATCCGTTGCACAGGAAGTTCCATCAAAATGAAATCACCTTCAGCATGATGTACGCCTTCACGGAAAATTTCATGCTGCCCCTTTCGCATGATGAAGTGGTGCATGGAAAAGGTTCGCTCCTTGGCAGAATGCCTGGCGATGAATGGCAACGATTTGCTAATCTTCGGTTAATGTTTTCGTATATGTTTACACATCCGGGAACAAAATTATTATTTATGGGTGGTGAGTTTGCACAGACAGCCGAATGGAACCACGACCATAGTCTTGATTGGCATTTGCTTCAGTATGATTTTCATAAGGGTATACAAAGTCTCGTAAAAGATTTAAATGTATTTTATAAACATGAACTTGCCCTCTACGAATGTGGGTTTGATCACAAAGGATTTCAATGGGTAGATTATTCCGACCGCGAAAACAGTGTGATCATTTATCAACGGCAAGGAGCCAATCCCAGAGAAATGCTGATGGTGATTTGCAACTTCACACCGGCTGTGCGTTATCATTATCGCATGGGTGTTCCGTTCAAAGGGTATTGGAAAGAAGTGTTTAATTCTGATGAACAAAAATATGGAGGCAGTGGCATGCTGAACCAAGGCCTGTTAATCACAACACCTGTCAAATATCATGGCAAAGATTTTTCTGTGTCACTTGCTTTGCCACCCTTGGGACTCACGGTGTTGAAATTGGAAAGGGAAGTAAATGAATTTGAGTTAGAAGGGTCTTAATTTTATAAATTAAATAGAGTTGATTGGAGAAGTACATTTGCATTCACGGACATTTTTATCAGCCACCTCGCGAAAACGCATGGCTTGAAGTAGTTGAGGTACAGGATAGCGCGCATCCCTATCATGATTGGAACGAACGTATTTCTGCTGAGTGTTATTCAACCAACGCAGCCAGCAGGTTGCTTAATGCGGATGGTGTTATAAAGAACATCATTAACAATTATAGTAGAATCAGCTTCAATTTTGGTCCTACATTGTTGTCATGGATGCAAGAGAACGATGTAGAAACCTACTACGCCATCTTGCAAGCTGATATTGAAAGTTCAAAACGTTTTTCCGGACACGGTTCTGCTATTGCCCAGGTGTATAATCACATCATTATGCCGCTGGCAAATTCCCACGACAAGGAAACACAAATTGTGTGGGGTATACGCGATTTCTTTCATCGCTTTCAACGGCATCCGGAAGGTATGTGGCTTGCCGAAACCGCAGTTGATACGGAGTCGCTTGAGTTATTGGTGAAGCACAACATTAAGTTCACCATCCTTGCACCACGTCAGGCCTTGGCTATTAGAAAAATTGGTGGCAAGGATTGGGAGAAGGTCAACGATCAAACCATTGATACACGTAGGTCGTATCAGGTTAATCTCCCTTCTGGAAAATCCATTGCCGTATTTTTTTACAATGGAAAGGTGTCTCAATCTGTTGCCTTTGATGGATTGCTTTTTGATGGAAAGAAATTCGCGGATGCGTTGATGAATGATTTCGATGCAATGGCCGATGATGATCAATTGGTACACATTGCTACAGACGGAGAGTCGTATGGGCATCATCACAGGCATGGCGAAATGGCGCTGGCTTACTGTTTGGATTACATTGACCGAAACGAAAATTCACATCTGACAAACTACGGAGAATACCTTGAGAAGGTGCCCATAGCATACGAAGCACAAATTCACGAAGGTAGTTCATGGAGTTGCGTTCATGGTATTGAGCGATGGAGAAGCAACTGTGGCTGTAACTCTGGCGGAAATCCAGGATGGACACAAGAATGGAGAGCGCCTTTGCGTGATGGATTGGATTGGCTTCGTGATCAGTTTTCAAAAATCTTTGCTTTCGAGGGATCGCTTATTCTCAAAGATCCATGGGCCGCCAGAAACGAATACATCACTGTAATCTTAGATCGTACGGAAGAAAACATTGATCGGTTTTTAAAGGAACATGCCGTAGTTGATGTGCAACCCACTCAAGTATTTAGAATGCTTGAGATGCAGCGACATGCCATGCTCATGTACACAAGCTGTGGTTGGTTCTTTGATGAGATTTCAGGTATAGAGACCACACAAATTTTGCAGTATGCCTGCAGGGCTATGCAGTTGGTCAGCCAGATATCAGATGCCAATCTGGAGGAAGAGTTTTTAAAAATTTTAGAAGATGCGCCAAGCAATGTGCCGACATTAAAAAATGGAGCCAATGTATATAAAAAATATGTGCTCCCTTCGAAGATAAACCTGGCACGTGTGGGCATGCATTACGCTGTCTCTTGCTTATTTGAAGATGACATTGAATCTATTCCGGTGTTCAATTACAATACTGCCAATGAGCTGTTCATAAAAAAAGAAGCAGGAGAGCAAAAACTGGTTTTAGGTATCACCAAAGTAAGGTCGAATGTCACGCGAACAGAAAAAAAGTTTTCGTTTGCTGTACTATACATGGGCAAGCATAACATTATTGGAAGCATTTCGCTGGAGATGCAAGCTGACAAATTTGCCAGCATGCAAGTGCGTATAGTGAATGCATTTGAAGAGGGAAGACTCGGGGATGTAATTGGTTTTATGCAATCCTACTTTGGTCCTGAGAAATATACCTTGTGGCAATTGTTCAAAGATGAAAAGCGAAAAGTACTTGATATGATCATGCACCAGAGCATGGAAGAGCTGGAATATTCATTGCGCAGGGTTTACAATCGCGATTACCCTTTGCTCATCGCACTCGACAACAATGACATACCCATTCCGAATACCTACCGGATGGCGTTTGAGCATATCCTCAATATTGATTTGATGAAATGGCTTGAATCAGAGAAGGTAAGCACCAAGGAGGTTGAACGTATTGTTTCAGAAATGCAGAAGTGGGACATGAAAATTGACGATCCCGATAAAGTAGCACGTTTGGCTGGCGAGCGAATTTTTCGTGAATTGAAACGCATCAGCATAGAAAATGATGGACATAGAAGATTGGAACGTTTGAATAGGTTGTTCCCCATGCTAAGAAAATACGGACTTCCCCTCGACTTATCACGGAGCCAGAACACCTACTTTATAATTTCAAAACAAAACATTCAAAACAACGGCCACTCCATTGAATGGCTGACACAGTTTAATTTATTGGGAGATAATTTGGGCGTGCGGGTTGATGG
>JBBRKB010000223.1:0-6650 GCA_038218385.1 Cytophagales bacterium
TATTGAAGACTGCCATTCGTGATCCGGATCCTATTATTTTCATGGAGTCTGAGTCGATGTATGGTGACAAGGGCGAAGTACCTGAAGAAGAATACCTGATTCCCATTGGTGTGGCCGATATTAAAAAAGCCGGTACCGATGTGACCATTGTTACCTTTGGTAAGATTTTAAAAGTTGCCATGGAGGCTGCTCTTGAGCTTGAGAAGGAAGGCATTTCCGCTGAAGTGATTGACCTTCGTACTGTTCGTCCTATAGATTATGCCACCGTGGTGGAATCCGTAAAAAAAACCAACCGACTGGTAGTGGTTGAAGAGGCGTGGCCATTATCTTCCATCGCAACTGAAATTACCTATCACGTACAAAAGCACGCGTTCGATTATCTGGATGCTCCTGTACACCGCATTAACAATTTTGATGTGCCGCTGCCATACGCTAAGACTTTGATAAAAGAGATACTTCCAAATGTTGAGAAAACAGTGAAGGCTGTGAAAGCCGTGATGTATCGAGACTGATCTCTAGTTATAAACCTAAAACAAAAGCCATGGAGAAATTCAGGGCTTTTGTTTTATCCTTTCTGTTTCACAATAAGATTGCCCAAGCTCTCTCTAACTCTCCCCGCTTGATATAAACCTGAGCCAACCGATGCACGTCATCTACGCCTTCTTCTCTGGCCTCCTTAACATCCAATTGATTTTTGATTTCCGAAATAAATATAGCGTCTGGTAGGTGTTCAACATTTCCCAACATGCCCAGATCGTTTCCCGTCAACACATTACTCGTTCGAATTGATTCTGGAATTTGATCTACACCTATACCTAATTTTTGCAAAGGTTTTGGAACATTGAAAATAGCAACGCCATGAGCGCGGCAATACCAATCTCCGCCCATGCGCGCAACTGCATCAAGCTTTTGTGGATCTATCTGCTTGTGATCATTCAAGATCTCTTCTTTGAAATGCGCCAACACAATTTCACAAAGTATCAAATTGCCAGCACCACCCTCATCGCCAAGTTTAATCACATCTTTAACAACGCATTCAAATGACGCCGGTGACTCACCCACGCGAGGCGGCTTTACTTTTACAGAATCAATTGGAGTCAGCCCAGCCTTTACAAATTCATTTACACCCTTTGGATATTCCGTGCTTGAAAGTGATGCCTGTTGAACCATCGCATAATTCACAACATTGATTACTACCTCCGGAACTTCAAGCACATTCTGCAATGTGTGTTTTGTTGTATTGTCACGCATCCTTCTTGAAGGAGAGAATATTAGCATGGGAGGGTTGGTACTAAAGAGATTAAAAAAACTAAAGGGGCTTAAGTTAATATTTCCTTCCGCATCAATCGTGCTGGCAAAAGCAATGGGGCGTGGTGCTATGGCTCCTTGTAAATAAGGTACCAGTGCCACTGCAGAAATTTCTTTTGGATCGAGGGACAACATATCAGGTAATATTTTCTTCTATGGAATCGGGTTCGTTGTTGAGGATAATTTCTTTGTCGCGTTTGATCTTGCCAATCTCATACAGCAGATATCCGAAAATAAAAATGAGAATACACGGCAAAAGATTCGCTCCTGCCCTAAACAATTTGCCCGTGTGGCCATATGACCCTTTTGAAAATGTGATGATCACATTGATAAGTAACACAAAACAAATAAGGATGAAAAAGGAGAGTAATAATTTTCCAATAGCACGCTTTATTAGCTTCTTCTTAACAAAAAAATAAATCAGAAAGCCCAAACCAGTAGCTATGCACACCACCAAGGAAATGGTCATGAACGCTTTTGGAAATGTTTTAAGGTAATGGTATTTGTAAATCCAGATGCCCACCTTACCAATCAGGTTTGGGTTAGCGATCAAGTAACTATCCGCCAGCACTAACAAAACCACCATTATCCAAACTAATAGTCCACGCTTCAACATTATAAGGCCGGTAAAATTTTTCCTGAACAATCACCAAACCCAATACGAACACCCTCACGTTCTGCATACCCACGCATGATCACCGTGTCGCCATCTGCAAGGAACGTACGTGTGGATCCTTCGGGTAATACTAATTCCTTTTGTCCATTCCATGAGAGCTCCAACAATGAACCATACGAACCGGATGATGGACCACTAATGGTGCCTGATGCATACATATCACCAACCTGAATGTTGCAACCATTCACAGTATGATGCGCCAATTGCTGATTGATATTCCAATACATGTATTTAAAATTGGATCGGGACAGAATGGCTTCCTCTCCACCTTCAGGCTTTATATTCACTTCCAATAAAACATCAAAATTCTTCTCACCTTTTACATTGAGGTAAGACAATACCTCTGGTTGCTGCTCTGGCCCTTGAACACGAAAAGGTTCAAGCGCATCCATGGTAACAACCCACGGTGAAATAGTACTTCCGAAATTTTTTCCAAGGAAGGGTCCGAGTGGTGCATACTCCCACTGTTGTATGTCACGCGCAGACCAATCATTAAACAAAACAAAACCTACAATACAATCTTCCGCTTGCTCTACCTGTATGCTCTCACCAAGATTTGAATCTATACAGGTGATGAATGCCATCTCCAATTCAAAATCCAATTTTCGTGATGGACTGAAAATGGGTTGTTCAGTGTCAGGTAATTTGATTTGTCCTTTCGGTCGATGAATCTCCGTTCCTGAAATTACAATAGATGAGGCTCTGCCGTGATACCCAACAGGAAGATGTTTCCAGTTAGGCAACAATGCATTCTTCGGATCACGAAACATAGAACCTACATTCGTGGCGTGTTCTTCACTGCTATAAAAGTCTGTATAGTTCTGGATTCTGACAGGTAACAACATCTCAACTTCCTCACGGTGAATAAGCGCAATTTCTCGCGATGCTCGGTTGTCACGTAAATCAGCACAATCGATCTGAAGCAATTCGGACAAACGCTGACGCACTTTACGCACCACACTTTTCCCCAAAGCGAAAAAATCATTTAAATACTGTTGGTTAAATATCCCAGGTGTCAACCCTAATCCATCAAGGAAACCATGCTCATGAAGGTGAACCAAATCAAGTACATAGTTACCTATTGCAACACCCGCTACAGGAGAAAGATAGTCAGTCTTGAAAATTCCGAAAGGAAGATTTTGTATGGGGAAGTCGGAGTCGATTGGTATATCAACCCAAGATTTTAATGAAGTATCGTTGGCAGTTATCATAGCTTAAATGTACATATTTATGCAAAGAATAATTTCATCCATTACAATGATTCGCAGAAAGTACAAATTTAGAATGACAAATTACGAATCAATGTTATTGACTTAAGCTCCTTAATATCCCTCTCACGGAGAGGGCAAGGGAGAGGTTAGCAAAGTGCTTAAGTCAACGACCTTGACTTACGATTTGAGATGGTGGTTAGTCATCGCGCAAATACTTCGCGATTGTCGGAATAACAAATATCCAATCTTATAGAAATTAAAATCACTCTTGCTTTGCCAAACCAGATGGTGTGCTGAACTTACCGCTCCATGGCATCAACAGAAAAAATATATCTCCCCCCTCTTTTTGAAGAAAGAATAAAAAGTCAATTGGGTGCTGCGTATCCTGATTTTCTTAACAGCCTAAGTGAACAAGCACCCACAAGCCTTCGCGTTAATCCAAAAAAAAGTGGTTATAAAAACACAGCACTGCCTATTCCCTGGTGCTCAACTGGATTTTACCTTGAACAACGGCCAAGCTTTACACGCGATCCAACTTTCCATGCAGGCGCCTATTATGTTCAAGAGGCAAGTTCTATGTTTCTGGAACAAGCCTTTCGGCAATGTGTTGATCTTACGAAAAACATTACCGTGTTAGACTTATGCGCTGCTCCGGGAGGAAAATCAACACACATTCTTAGTCTTATTTCTGCTGACAGTCTGCTGGTGTCCAATGAAGTAATCAACTCACGTGCTTCCATTTTGTCCGAGAATATTCAGAAGTGGGGTTATACGAATAATGTTGTCACCAATAGCGACCCTGAAGCATTCGAAAGTCTTCCCGGATTGTTCGATGTTGTGGTAATTGATGCACCCTGCTCAGGCGAAGGATTATTTCGCAAAGATCCATCAGCTATAAATGAATGGTCGCTCGATAATGTTGCACTATGTAGTAAACGTCAGCGAAGAATTGTAAGCGATGTATGGAGTTCTTTAAAAGAAGGTGGCATAATGATGTATTCAACATGCACATATAATGAGCAAGAGAATGAAGAAAACCTGCGTTGGATTGCTGACGAACATGATGTTGAGTTCCTTTCCTTAAAAACAGATTCTTCCTGGGGTATTGTTGAAGTGGATAATGATGGAATAAAAGGATATCGTTTCTTTCCACACAAGGTTAATGGAGAAGGTTTATTTCTTTCTGTTTTTAGAAAAAAAGAAACCACCAGATCAATACCTTTCAAAAAACAAAAACATACTTTTCAATCTCCTTCCAAGTCTATCGTAGAGCATGCTGCACCTTGGATTCTAGATGTGGATCAAAAAACGTTTATACAACGTGATGATCTTATTCAGTTTTTTCATACCTCACATTATCCTACTGTTGAATTGCTGGCGCAAAAGCTCCACATCAAATCTGCCGGAACATCGCTTGCCACAGTTAAGCATAGCAAATTAATACCCGAGCATAATGTTGCATTATCTATTGATTTGAATAAGAACAATTTCCCTGTCATTGCTTTATCTGAAGAAGAAGCCATTCGTTATTTAAAAAGAGAAAACATTACTGTTTCAACAGATCAAAAAGGCTTCACTTTAGTTACCTATAACGATTTTTCATTAGGCTGGGTAAATGTGCTGGACAACAGAATCAATAATATGTACCCGCAGCAGTGGCGGATTAGAATGTGAAAGCAATTATAAATTACGAAGTACAAATGACGAAGGACAAATGAATTGACGAATTTGTTGGATACGAATAACTCACAGCTATTCTCTACTGCACCATCATAAAATAATCCAACACCCCATCAGGTAAGGCAACACCACTATAAAAAATTCCCACGCAAAATACTTTTTCTGCAAGGGAAGCTTCCTGGATCACAAGGGGTAGCGAACTCACCGACATCCATGTAAAACCAAAAGCAAACACAACGCAAAGCAATATCACAGGGCCAACGGAACTCATGGTCAAGATGCCTGCAATGGCCGATAACGTAATAGCCAAACTCGTGGTAAAAGATTTTTTTAGCCCTACACGTTCCACCAGTTTAATAAGTGGTAGTGACATCACTGCCGAGAGGATAAGGATACCCACAATGATCTTGTTGCCATTCATCTGCAGCACCGGTTCAAGTGTTTTATGAAGTTGATCTGGAAAAAGGTTAAACAAAACTGATGTGGCGAAACCAAGTCCGATGCCTAAAAAGAGAATGAAACCATATCGGCTCTTTTTACTTTCTCCGCTACGTTCTTCTCCGCCCGTTGATGACTTGAACAAATCCAAGGATGTTTTCTTTAAAGCATATCCCGACAGAAATACAGCTACTCCACCAAAGGCAAAGGTTGCTGCTGCGCCCATGTAATCAATAAGATCAACAATCACAGGCTCCAACGCATTGACGAGGTTACCTACAATGGTCAGTAACGCCATGGCTAATGGAAGTTTATCAACAGGCGCAAATAATTCAATAGTCGACAAGGCGGGACTTGTAAAAATACTCATACCAATCAACCAAAGAATAACCATGACGGGTAGCAAAGCGCTGATAACATCACCCGGTGTAGTAATGAGCGCGAAGGCAACTGCCATAAAAATCATGGCAGCAAAACTCATTCCCGCAGAAATGATAGGTATCCTATGCCCCTTACTCACACGGTAGCGGTCTCCCAGCTTACCTGCTATAGGTGGCGTGATCACCAATATCAGACCTTGTGCCACCACAAGTGGAATGGAAAGATTGGTAAGGCCAAACTCCGCCAATAACCTAGGCTGGTACCTGTAATAAGCAATCCAACCCACAATGACAGACCCATACAAGGCCGCCAGGCTAGCAAGTTGTTTCCAATGTATAGAGGATGTTTCTTCGTGGGTTTGCGTGATGGTACTCATTTGGAATAGTTGATTGTTAACACTTCTTAAACGTTCTATCTTTTGCAGCCCGTAAAATGATATTAAGCCACTTTTGGTGACCGTCATAGGTATTTTTCTCCGCATTGGGCTGCGGTCAATTCTGCTATTTTCCTATTTTTGCCTGCTAATTTTACGTTCAGGAGGGGTGTTAGCTATATACGTAATACACACCACCCTTTGGATTTCAAAAAATCAAAAAAATGTCATTATCTACAAAATACAATCCGTCCGAAGTTGAAGACAAGTGGTACCAATACTGGATGGACCAAAAGTTTTTCGAAGCAAAACCCAATCCTGATAAAGAACCCTATTCCATTGTCATCCCTCCACCTAATGTAACAGGTGTGCTACACATGGGCCACATGTTGAACCACACCATTCAAGATGTATTGGTACGCCGCGCTCGTATGTTGGGTAAAGAAGCGTGTTGGGTACCGGGAACAGATCATGCTTCTATTGCAACTGAAGCAAAAGTGGTTGCCATGTTACGCGATAGAGGAATAAAAAAATCAAGTCTCTCACGTGAAGCGTTTTTGAAATATGCCTGGGAATGGAAAGA
>JBBRKB010000224.1:0-6640 GCA_038218385.1 Cytophagales bacterium
TTATTTTAAAATTGGTTGGAGAAATCTTGTTCGCGAGAAGGGTTATTCTATGATTAACATTGGTGGATTGGCTTTAAGTATCACCTGTGGTATTCTCGTTTTTTCATTAGTCAAAATTCATACTAGTTACGACAACTTCCATGAAAATTCCGATAGAATATATAGAGTAGTAACAGAGATGCATCGCGAAGGCATTAACTATACCGGTAGTGTACCTTCTCCGTTGGGTGAGCACTTTAGGAATGATTTCACGCTAAGCGAAAAAGTAGCTCGTATATACACTCAATCTAATCCGCTCATTCAAATTAAGAAAGGAGAAGAGTTGATCAAATTCAGAGAAGCAGATGGAATTGCTTTTACGGAAAGCACATTTTTTGAAATTTTTAATTTTCCGTTGCTCCATGGAAATCCTGAGACCGTTCTTAGTGAAGCGTATACAGCTATCGTAACTGAGAAGGCTGCATTTAAATATTTTGGAAACAACAATCCCGTAGGCGAGGTGTTCTGGCTTGAAAATAAAATCCCTTTTACGGTTACCGGCGTCTTAAAAGATTTGCCCACCAATACGGATATAAAATCACAGATCTATGTATCCTATCCCAGCTTAAAAACTTTCGATCCTTGGCTTTCTGATGAAAACAATGGTTGGGGCGGTATTCGCGGTGGCATGTATTGCTATCTGCTAATAAAGTCTGGTGTCTCAGTGCCACAAGTTGAAGAAGCCTTGCAGCCGTATGTAGCCAAGTTCAGGGGCAACAGTAAAAATGTTCATCATTATAAACTTCAACCGCTAAACGACATCCACTTTAATGG
This sequence comes from Cytophagales bacterium, assembly GCA_038218385.1. Lineage (GTDB taxonomy): Bacteria > Bacteroidota > Bacteroidia > Cytophagales > Cyclobacteriaceae > JBBRKB01. The sequence continues at coordinate 814 of JBBRKB010000224.1, forward strand.
TAGGTACGAGGGCGTTATAGAGAAAAGTAAATTATGGACGCTCGTTATCATCGGCTCGTTTTTGCTCATCACTGCTTGTTTAAATTTTATTAACCTGGCAACAGCGCAAGCATTAAAACGAGCTAAAGAAGTAGGTGTACGAAAGGTGTTGGGCAGTTTCAAAAGACAAATTTTTTGGCAATTCATTTTAGAAACGGGTATCATCGCAGCATTGGGAGTTGTAGTGGCAATGGTGATGGCGACACTACTTGTTCCTATGGCAAACGATCTTTTTAAGACACAAATTCCAGCAAACTTATTTACCGATGGCGTTACACTTCTCTTCGTTTTTTCAGTAGGGGTGTTGATCACACTGTTGGCTGGTTACTATCCGGCTGTAATCTTATCGGGTTTTCAACCTGTGGCTGCTTTGAAAGGCAAACTTTCGCAGCAAAACATTGGCGGATTTAATACCAGACGCACGTTGATCGTATCGCAATTTGTTATCTCTCAAATATTGATTATTGGGATGATCGTGGTGATGAATCAAATGCGCTATGCACAACAGGCTGATTTAGGTTTTGATAAAGAAGCCATTGTGATGATTGATACGGGCACCGACTCTACGCAAACAAAATCCAATCTCATAAAAGATGAAATTGCCAGATTGCCTGGAGTAGAAAAAATTTCACTCTGTTTTACTGCACCGGCTTCGGAGGATGACTGGGGCAACTCTATAAAATTTGACAACAAAGATGAAGAAGTCAATTTTAGAACTAGCATTAAGGCTGCCGATGCCGACTACGTTTCCACTTTCAATTTGGAGTTAGTGGCCGGAAGAAATCTAACTCCATCCGATACAGTAAAAGAAATGTTGGTAAACGAATCGCTTGTTCACAAGGTGGGATTGCAGCCTGAAGACGCATTAGGAAGAATTATTTCTGCAAATGGCGGCAGCATGAAAGGACCTATCGTGGGTGTGGTGAAGGACTTTCATGATAAATCTTTTCATCAAGAAATCAGTGCCATTTTAATCACCACAAATAGCCCTGACTATTCCAGCTATGCCGTGAAGCTGAATCTTAACCATGCAAAAGCAACACTAGCTGAAATCGAAAAAATATGGTTACTACAACATCCCGATCAAATATTTGAATATGAATTTTTAGATACCCAAATCGCTCAATTTTATGAGTCGGAAGAAACCATGCTCAAAAGCATTCAGGCTTTTTCCGTCATCGCTATTTTTATTGGGAGCCTCGGGCTTTACGGATTGATTTCGTTTATGGTGGCACAAAAGACCAAAGAAATAGGAATTCGTAAAGTGCTAGGTGGAAACATCACACAAATGCTTTGGCTGTTAGGTAAAGAATTTATGCGCTTGATTTTTATTGCTTCGTTCATCGCAGCGCCTCTCGGCTGGTGGTTTATGCACCGTTGGCTGGAAGGATTCAAGTTTCAGATTAGCATCACCGGCTGGACGTTTGTTTTAGCGATTGCATTTACCATCGTTATTACATCCATTACCATCAGTTATCAGGCCATTCGCGCAGCGCTAATGAATCCGGTAGATAGTTTAAGAAGTGAATGAGATATAGGTATTATGTCATAAGAGATAGTCACAACAACTCTACCCTCTTCTAGTTTGATACATATGACAAAACAAATCGAAATGAAACATTTTCCTCCAAAACTCTTCCTCCGCTTCTTCCGATGGTTTTGCCACCCGAAGATGCAGGACTACATCGAAGGTGATTTGATGGAGGTATATGAAAAGCGATTAAATGAATTTGGAAAACGAAAGGCTGATATCAAATTTATTGTTGATGTATTACTTCTCTTTAGGCCAAGTATTATAAAGCCTGCTGAGGGTTATAAAAATTTAAACACATACGGTATGTATAGAAATTACGCTAAGATCACCACTCGAAATCTTTTAAAGCATAAGCTTTACTCCTTTATAAATATTGGTGGGTTAGCGGTTGGCCTTGCCAGTTTTATTCTGGTCTTCTTATATGTTCAACACGAATTTTCTTACGATGGCTTCTATAAAAATGCAAATCAAATTTATCGTGTTTATCAGAAACAAGAAGGTAATGTATTTCTAGGGACTGAGTTCTTTGCCGTAACGCCAGTTCAATTAGCAACCGCAATGCGCAATGAGTTTCCGGAAGTTGCCAGTGCTACCTCGATAGAAGAACAATCTGCATTGCTTGGTTTTAATGGTCAAAGTTTTTATGAGAAGGGCCTTGCCGGTGATTCTGAGTTCTTCCAGGTATTTTCCATACCATTCTTACAAGGTGATTCGAAAACAGCATTACGTCATCTCAAAAGTATTATTCTAACCAAGTCATTAGCATCAAAAATCTTTGGCGATAATGAAATTATTGGGAAACAACTGAAATTTCAGAATGGTGAAGACTACACTGTTACAGGGGTTATAAATGATGCACCATCCAACTCATCCTTCGAGTATTCATATATCATAAATATCGAGTCGATTACTTGGTATGCTGCACAACTGGCGCGCACAAAGTGGAACAATAACTCTATGCATACCTTTTTTGTATTAGCAGAAGGTGTCAATCCTAATCAACTTCAACAAAAACTTCCAGCCCTATTTAAAAAATATCAGGATCCTCAGGAATATTCAGCTTACCCTTTTAAAGATCAATACTTCATACAGCCAATATCCGAAATACATTTGCAATCACACCTCAATTTTGACATTGGGGTTAAAGGAAATTCAAAATACATTTACCTGTTTTCAATCATTGCCATTATTATTTTACTAGTCGCTTGCGTCAACTACATGAACCTCGCGGTGGCTCGCTCCATCAATCGGGCGCGAGAGGTAGGCTTACGAAAAGTAGTAGGTGCGCTGCGCAGTCAGCTCATTATGCAATTTCTTGGAGAATCTGTTTTGATCACCATTCTTGCTTTAGGTTTTGCTTTGGTACTCGTGCAGTTATCGCTGCCAGTATTCGGCCAACTAATTGAACGTACCATCGAATTGAATTTCTTCGAACATGAATTTTTTATTCCAACATTGTTAGTAGTTGTAATCTTTATTGGAATACTATCTGGAAGCTATCCCGCATTGATCATGTCTTCGTTACGACCTATCAATGTGTTGAAAGGAAAAGTGCTAGGTCGATTATCCGGATTCAGATTGCAGCATTGGCTAATTGTGACTCAGTACGTTGCTTCTATTTCTTTGATTGTATGTAGCGTTGTGATTTACCATCAGCTACAATACATGCAACAAAAAGAACTGGGGTACACCAAAGAAAATATTATCGTTATACAAGCACGTGATCAATCACTGTTTCAGAATTATGAGGCTATTCGCAACGAATGGTTACAACAACCTCGTATACTAGAGGCCACCACATCTTCACAATTACCAGTAAACATTACGGCAAGCAGCGTTCTTAATCTTACCAGTGAAGGTACGGACCAGAAGCTGGCCATTTATGTAGCCCGTGCTGATTATGAGTTCCTTTCCGTTTTCGGAATTACGCTCACCTCGGGGCGTAACTTTTCAAGAGAGATTATGAGTGATAAGGAAGAGGGTTGCATCATTAACGAAACAGCGGCACGTACGTTGGGTTGGACAGCAAATGAAGCGACTGGTAAACAATTTTCCACTAGCGATGGAACAAGAACAATTATTGGGGTTATTAAAGATTTTCACATGCATTCGATGCACCTTCCGATTCACCCTTTAATGATTACACTGCAACATAATTATGGTGGATTCATTTCCGTTAAGGTGAAGCCCCAAGATTTATCTAAGACGCTTGCCCTCTTAGAGACAAGTATAAAAAAATACTCAGCCTATCCAATGGAATATCAATTTCTGGATGATCATTTCAATCAGCTTTATAAATCAGACATGAAGCTTGGTGAGATATTCGGGTTCTTCACCATCATTTCCATACTGATTGCCTCGCTCGGATTGTTTGGTCTTGCAGCCTTTACATCTGGTCAGCGTACAAAAGAAATTGGTATTCGTAAAGTACTCGGAGCTTCTGCTAAAAGTATAGTGGTTCTCGTTTCTAAAGATTTTTTAGGCCTTATACTAATTGCATTTTTAATTTCAATACCCTTCGCTTGGTATGCCATGCATATCTGGCTGCAGGATTTTGCCTATCGTATTGAAATGGAATGGTGGATGTTTGCCGGGGCAGGTTTCGGGGCCTTACTCATAGCGAAAATTTCAATAGCGTATCAATCGCTTAAAGCATCGTTAACAAATCCTGTAGATAGCCTGAAATCAGAATAATTACAGCAGACGCTTGACATGGTCAAACAAAAAAAAGTGAAACAAATACCCCCAAACTCTTCCTCCGCTGCTTCCGCGGGTACTGCCACCCGAAGAGGCAGGACTACATTGAAGGTGACTTGATGGAGGTATATGAAAAGCGATTGAAAGAATTTGGAAAACGGCCATAAGACATAGCCCCTGAATCGGGAGAATGGATTATTACATAGCAACCATCAGCTTTCAAGCCATCAAAGCAAATCCTTTCATTAGTTTGATAAAAGAGTAATTTCCACTGCAGCAAGTTATTAAAGCAAGTCTAAAACTTTTGCCAAGCAAATTTTGACTTCGTCCATATCTTCTTCTCTTAATAAACCTAGCGGTTTTGCATCCAGAAAACGATCATGAGAAATTGATTTTACCTGAAAGCAATCGGCTATGCTTTCTTTTGTAAGGCCATTCGTTGCATCGGGTGTCAGAGGTACGTGCCATGATTGTATATTGGTCGCGGGATCAGTAATCGGCACTACGATCTTTAAACGTAAGCGGCCAATTGAATTGTTTGAGACAATGAGTGCAGGTCTTCTTTTACTAATCTCCTGACCAATTTGTGGAGCAAAATCCACCAGCCATACTTCGCCTTGCCTCATGGTTCAATAATATCAAGGTCGATGTCCTCTGTCGTATTAGCGGGGTTGTTGTAAAATGCAATTGTGTGTGACTCGTTTGCCTCGCGTTCCATCTGCTTGTAGATGGCGGATTTGTTTTTACGCGCCCGGTCCATTTTCTTTTGAAACGAAGTGGTTTTTTCTACTGGGCGAATTAATATGCCTTCTTCTGTAGCCTCAATGGTGACCTTGTTCAACTTAAAGCGTTTGATCATGGCAGATGGCAGAATAATCGCCTTGCTATTACCTACCGTAGTCAATGTTTTAATCATCGACAAATATAAAAAAATTGTTATAATTATGTTATAACTTTTTAAAAAAGTCACTTATCGCGTTTTTGAGCTTTTGAACCGATCTTACGCCCATCATCGGACACACCTGTTCACATTCGCGCAGCAGCATTGTGATAAATATTGAAATTTAACCTCGTTATAGCCTTTTTTACATTGGCATTATAGTTAGCTAACATCATCAAAAATCATTCGCGCTATGTATAAAAGTTATTTTAAGATTGGTTGGAGAAATTTGTTAAGGAATAAGGCGATGTTCGCCATAAATATTGGTGGTCTTGCTTTGGGCATTGCTACTTGCCTTATCATCACGCTGTTCGTTATTGACGAATTAAGTTTTGATCGCTACAATGAAAAAGCCGATCAGATGGTGCGTATTGTTTTGAAAGGAAAAATTAACGGTGAGATCGTTAAAGAAGCGGTAACACCTGCTCCGGTTGCTGCTGCATTGAAAAGAGAATTCCCAGAAGTGTTAGAGGCCACACGCCTGAGAAATATGGGATCGCCTAAGATAGCTTACGAGACTAACACATTTCGAAATAGCAAAGTGGCTTTTGTTGATCCTAATTTTTTTGAAGTCTTTACACTTCCATTTATAAAAGGTGATTTCAAAACTGCGCTTA
>JBBRKB010000225.1:0-6638 GCA_038218385.1 Cytophagales bacterium
ACCTGCCAAAAAGCCCACCAGGTTTTTACGCGCCTCTATACTTCCTTCTATTAACACCTGCGCAGGTTTTTCAATGTTGTAATCAAAAAGTCCGTTGCCCCGCGGGTTTGTACTTAGATTGGGTTTATACGATCCAGGCCCAAGCCTTCGAGGTCGCCAGGCACGAACACTATTGCTTCCTCCGGCGAAAAAGAATTTCTCATAGGGTATGGCTTTATTGGCTGCATACGGATAGGCCACACCGGAATTTATACGGTATGCAATCACGGTATTTTTATCAAGCACAAAGTTCTTTCGGAAATCAAAACTAAAACGCAGGTACTTAAAAGTCTGCAGACCTTGATCGTTGATCTTTTTTGGATCTGCAACATTCCAAATAAGGCCCCCGCTTTCAAACACACCGCGCACAAAGATTGAGCTCCGGTCACGGTTTCCATAGTTGTGAGGATTCCACGTAGCCGCGAAAATCATGCTGCTCACAAAAGACGGATAGAACGAATTGACAAGACTAAAATTCCCTGCCTTCCGTTGTTGTTCCAAAAAATCTTTAAAACCTGAGGCCACATTTAAGGTATCGATGATGCTAAGGTTGGCAAATGTGTAAGAGTACTGCGTGGTGCGTTTGTTTTGAACCGTATACGTTCCCGCAAAGGAAAGGAATGTGCGCCTATACTCGGGCCGATCCGTGTACGAGTATCCAATTTGCAAACGAGTCTTTGGATTGAAGCGACCAAACCATAACTGCGTTCGTTCTTTTAGGGGAAAAAGTATTTGTGGAAATGTTACGCTGGCATTGATACCTGCTTCTGTACTTTTATAAATGTTTTGATCGCTGGTGGCCGATGCAACACCTTCAAAACCAAAATGAGCAGTAAGGTCAAATGTTTCGAGTCCGCGAAAAACATTCCGCTTTTTAAAACTAAGATTAATGAAGGGCCCCGGATACCCTTGTGTCACGTTCACACCCGCCTCTGTTGAAATCTGATAGCGTTCTATGGGGTTGGCATAAATGCTAGCAATGAAATCACCCTGAGCGGTGTCGTAGTTTATATTTACAAATTTAAACGCCTCCAGGTTGGCCAACATGCGCTGCGTCTCAAATGTTTTTGTGCGACTATACAAGCTGCCGGGATGAAGAAAGACCCGCTGGCTAAGGATGCGCAGGTTGTATTCATCTTTATAAAAACGGTAGTCAATATCTCTATACTTTCTACCACTTCGTTTTCCTAATTGGGGCCCCTTGCTTGCATCGGTAATAAAATTCACTTTGGTGATGGTGAATTGTTTGTGATGGTCACGCGTGGCCGGTTCTTTCACCACTATGCGCACCGCCACCATTTTGTCGTCACTGAAAGCAGTGTCCACATCAAACTCAATGTATTGCCTGCTGAAATCGTAATAACCAAAATCTTTCATCAGCAAATCAAGACGCTCCCGTTCAACTGTAAAATTCTCCTGATCATAACGTTCCCCACGCTTCAAAAGACTTGCATCTTCATTCTTATAAATCAGGGAAGCCACGGCAGTATCTCTAACATCATAATATACGGTGTCAATAAAATATCCTTTGCCCGGTTCCACCAGATAAGTAACATAAGCCTTTCTACGCCAGCCCGAATCAATTTTTACGCTAACCTTATTTTGAAAATATCCTTTTGAAAACAAATAATCCGAAAAGCGTTTCACGGTAAGATCTACCTTTGCCGTATCCAGCACGGCAATAGGTTCGCCCCATTGCATAATAGTGTTACCGTTCTCAATTTTATTTTCTATCCGGTTAACAACCTTTTGCTTTTTAAATTGGAGGTTGTTGATCTTTTTAATTTTTGTTTCCGGCACCTTGGCGATTTTATCATCAAACTTCTGTATTGCCTTTGCCTTACGCCTCACAAATGCCTCGCGGTCATAATGCCGTAGACCGTAATAGTAGACTCCTACAAGATAATGCAAATGCAAAAATCGGATACCAAATAATTCACGATTGGTTTCCTGGGCATAAAGCTGACGCAAGTCCTCTTTATAAATGGTTTTTGGGGCTTTAATGGTCTGCTTGCTCAAAAGGCGCTCATCCCCTTTCAAGTGTTTTACACCGCTACATGCACCAAGAAGTAGAACGACCTGTATAGATAAAATGAAATATTTAATTTTCTTTGTTGTCAAGCTTCAATAATGATCTCCAAGTCGCAAATCAAATACGTAAAATCCCTGCAAATAAAGAAATACCGCAAACAGGAGCAATGTTTTGTGGTGGAAGGAAGAAAAAGTGTTGAGGAACTTCTCAATTCCGGTTTCGAAGTGCTTATGCTCATTGCAACCTCCCCGTATCTGCAATCTACGTCTAACTCTGTAAGGACTGTCGAACATTGCCTCGAGATAAACGAGCGCGACCTTAAAACCATTGGGCTTTTTCAAACGAACGAAGAAGTGATTGCAGTAGCCAGAATGCGACCTCCAGTAGCCTTTAAGACCCCAGTTAAAGGTTTCACCCTTATCTTGGACGATATACGCGATCCTGGAAACCTCGGTACCATCATCCGCACAGCGGATTGGTATGGTGTCACATCCATTGTAGCCAGCATGGAAACCGCAGACTTCTACAACTCCAAGGTAATTACTTCCAGCATGGGCTCCTTCACAAGGGTGCAGATGCACTACATCGATTTAGCAACGTTTCTCTCAACAGAATCATTGCCCGTTTATGGCACATTTCTGCATGGTGAAGATGTGCATAAAACTGCTTTTGGTGATGCTGGTTTGATTGTGATCGGCAACGAATCGAAAGGGATTTCTGCTGATGTAGCCAAATTTATTTCTCACCGCATCACCATTCCCCGCTATGGCAAGGCTGAATCACTCAACGCAGGTGTTGCCACAGCCATCGTGCTCGACAACGTTAGAAAACCCTAACATCCATCTTAAAAAAACGCCTGACTCTCTGCCGAAGCATCTGCAGACATTTTAGTCGCGTTGTCTTTACCCAGATATTTATCGATCCAGTAATGGCCGACATAGATGAGCGGGGTAAATAAAATAGCCACGCAAAACTTATAGATGTAATTGGTAATACCTATGGCAATCAGTTGCTTCGTTGTGAATAACCCTGAGAAGGCAATAAACAACACCACAAAACTATCAATGAACTGCGATATCAAGGTTGATCCAGTTGCCCGAAGCCAAAGCATCTTTTGTCCCGTAATTTTCTTCAATCGTTGAAAAACAAAAACATCTACAAGCTGCCCAATAAGAAAGGCAGTTAAAGAGCCGAAGATAATGCGTAATCCTTGACCGAAAATTTTACCAAAGGCATAATCAATGTTAAAGGGATTTCCATCTGCGTCTTTAGCGCTGGCATCTAACCACCACCCGGCAGGCGGCAAGTCAATGGAGAAAAATATAATTAAAAAAGCGTAGGCAATAAGGCCAGCGGTGAGGTAGCTGATCTGCTTTACGCCGGGCTTACCAAAATATTCATTGATAAGATCGGTTGTGATAAACACCACGGGCCAGATAAGAACCCCTGCGGTAAGATTGAAATCCATGGTGAAGCCCAGAATGCTAAGGTTGGCAGGTTCCAAACCAATCGTTTTCTCAAACGAAAATATTTTGGTGCCTATCATCTCGGCCAATAAGGCATTGGTGATAAAAATCCCGCCAAGAACAATAAACAAACGATTCTTTTTTTGCTCCAGCCTTACATTCATAAATATTTCTTAATCCTTAATAGAAAACGTTTCACCTTCCACTGCCAATCGCGTTGATGCAAACACTTTCATCGCCTCATTCAATACCGGCTCCAACTCCCTATAACGCGCAGAGAAGTGCCCAATCAACAAGGTAGTTACGTTGGCCAATGCGGCAATCTGTGCAGCTTGTGTGGCTGTGCTGTGTAAGGTCATCTCTGCTTTATCAGCTTCCTCCGCCATAAAGGTAGCTTCATGGTACAACATGTTCACCTCTTTTATTTGGCTAACCATATCTTCATTGTACCCTGTATCAGAACAATATGCATAGGATCTGGAACGTCGTGGTGGCAGCGTGAGGTCATGGTTTTTGTACAATACATTTCCATCATCATCCAACACATCTTCACCTTTTTTCAAATTTGCTATTTGCATCATTCGTAATCCTTCGGGTAATCGGTCTTTATCAATCCTTCGCGGTTTTGGTTTTTCGCGAAATAAAAAACCAGAACATTTTACGCGATGATGAAGCGGAATAGTTTCTACCGTTATCACAGCATCTTCTACTATTGTTTTTATGACTCCCTCTTCAAGTCCATGAAAATGTATTTTAAAAGAAAGCGATCCGTGCGAGTGTTGCAGGTGTGTTGTGATAATGTCGTCAAGGCCCCAATGACTATGAATGTGCAGATCATTTGTCCTTCGTTGCAGGTGCATAGTAAAAAGCAATCCCATCAACCCAAGGTAATGATCACCGTGCAAATGACTGATGAATATATGGCTGATGCGATGAAAGTTTACCTGATACTTCATCATCTGGATTTGCGTGCCTTCACCGCAGTCAACAAGAAACATACGGTTTTGGATTTCCACCAATTGTGATGATGGAAATCTTCCATACGCAGGAAGCGCACCACTCGAACCGAGGATTGTTATTTTAAATGACAAAGAGTGTACAGATTATCTATTAAAAACAAATAACACATAATTTATTTAGATATGGAAGAATGACGTTTCAAATTGTGCATATTGAAAGAGGGATGGGGTTTATTTACTTGATAAGCACTTCTAAAGTGAATAAGATTCCCTCAAAAAATTAGATTGGATAATTTCCTAATTATTCGCATGTTCACACGGTAAGAAATAAATTAATATGCGAACTGAAATAATTTTACGGTACCTACACTTCATCAGCATTTTTGGGATTGTGGGGGCATTGGTATCCGAACATCTCCTTCTAAAGAATGAGTTGACGCGTAACCAAATTGCAAGGTTATCCAGGATTGATGCCATCTATGGCATTGCTGCACTTCTTCTACTCAGTGTGGGCTTGACTTTATGGCTAGGTGGATTTGGAAAACCTGCTGAATTCTATACTAAAAACTGGATCTTTCATACGAAGATCACCCTCTTTTCGCTCATTGGTATACTATCTATTTATCCCACCGTCTTTTTTATTAAGAACAGAAAAGGCAACTTACAAGAAACAGTAAAAATTCCGAAGTCTATTTTTTGGATGTTACGAATTGAATTGCTTCTTCTTTTTATTATTCCGCTGTTGGCCGGATTAATGGCAAAAGGAATTGGTTTTTTCGGATAATAAATTCATCAAAAAAAAAATCTTAGCACATGAAAGTAGCTATACTGATTTGTCTTTCCTTTTATAGCCTTGTATCCTACGCACAAAATGATTCCACTTCTGCGATCAACGAAATCAAGTTGTTTCAAAAAGAATTGAATGCAGAATATAAAAACAAGACTGAGTCACCATTAGAACCTAAAGACTTAAAGAAATTTAAAGGGCTTCCGTTTTTTCCAATCAATCTCACCTACCGGGTCTCCGCTACCTTAACCCTTACAGAAGGAACACCATTCCTACCGCTAAAAACAACCACCTCAAGACTCGCTAATGATCGCATCTATGGCTATGTAGAATTTGAAATCGCAAGGAAGGCGTTCACGTTGCCGGTCTATCAATCACAAGACCTCATGAAAAAACCAGAGCTTGCCGACTATTTATTTTTTCCTTTCACAGACCTCACCAATGGAGAGCAGACCTATTCTGGTGGGCGCTATATCGATTTGCGCATTCCCAAAGAAGGCCCGATGTTGATTGTTGATTTCAATAAAGCATACAATCCCTATTGTGCTTACAGCCACAGATTCTCTTGTCCGCTAGTGCCACGTGAAAATCATATAGACATTGAAATTCCAGCGGGCGTAATGCATAAAGGAAAAGAATAGCTTTTTGCGTGTTGACTATTTATCTTGTATAATGAAACTCTCCGCATGTATATTTGTTTTCAACCTATTTATCCTTTCATGTATGACTCAACCATCCCATTATACGTACGCTGATGGCAGTGCTAACTTCTACATCCTTACTCCCAGTTCACTTGAATATAAGCCTGTAAAACCTGAAGAAAGCTCATCCGGATTATATAATGGCGGAGAACCAAAAAAAATTACCATTACAGCCGAGCAGTTTACTTCTGCTTGCGAAAAATTAGAAGCGGCAATTAACAATTCCGAAGTACACATAAAAGACCGGATAAAAATGAGTGGAGCAATTTCCGTCAGCGATGGCCATAACACTAAAATGTATATTATACTACCGGGCTGTTCAGAGCAAATTGAGATTGAGAAAATACTGAAAGAAATGATCTCCGAATAACAAGTCGGTGCTAGGTAGCAGGTGCATAGACTGTATAAATCATTCCTGCTACAACAGAAATTCCAAAACTCAACAGTGTACCTATTAAAATATATTCCGTCAATTGTCTATCCTTGGATTCTTTCAAATCGCCAAAACGGAATACAGACTTCGCGGTTAACAAAAATCCAATAGCCTCCCAATTACCGCCGATCACAAAAATAAAAACGAAAAGGTGTTCGAAAATACCAATGTATTTGCCCGCGTCTTCCAACGATTCCCTGACATCTAACGCTGTGTGTGGC
>JBBRKB010000226.1:0-6617 GCA_038218385.1 Cytophagales bacterium
TTTTATGCAGTACACCTTCACCGTTAGGTAATGTGTCTAAAAAGCAAAGGCTATCACGCAATTGTTTACGCAGTGTTTTTCTGATTGCGCAATTGGATCGCTCTCCCGTTGGAGCCATGTGGTCGGGCCGGTGCCAGTTGAATGATTTAAGTTTTCCGATGTCAGAAAGTTTTCCTGAGGGATCAAGTGAATACGTTTTCCAATCAACATCTAGAGGTGTAAACGCAGAAAGTTTTAGCGCCTTTGTTGTTCCTTTTTCAATCAAGATGAGAAGGTAATGGCTTGTGAGTGTTACATGTTCCAGAATTTGCCTCGCAGTCCAGCCTTTATCTTTTGGTTGATACGTAAGAACGTGATGATCTTCATCAAACCATTCGTCCAACAACGAATGGGTTCTGATGAGTTCTCTTTCTATTGTTTGTATAAGTATTGTTAAGTTCATTTTAAATGGGGTAGAGGGTAGAAAACAAAAAAGCCCGAACATTTTTATGTCCGGGCTCTGTATAATGATTTTTTCGTTTCATCTATTTATACAATCCCGGACTCGCACAGCACGCTTGCAAACGAATTCGCTTGAAATTTTCGACACATTGACCAGTGATTGCATTTTCATAGTGACACAAATGTATTTGTTGATCGGTTAATATCCAAAGAAAATTTGTAGTTGTGAAATTTGTTTATCGCCTAGAGATGCGCTTCAATAAATAATTCATCAACCTCAATTTATTCCGGGTTAGTTTTTGTTGCCAAAATCTCTAGTTCATTTTGTGTTTATAATTTCTTTTTTTTATATCAACGACCTCTGTCCGCTTCCAACAGAGGTTCACGAGGAGGGAGAGGCTGTGGAGAATTAATGTTTATAAGGAAGCAAATGGATTGACAATGGATATTTGTTTCTCTATCAATTGGCCGTGATTCATATCCTCTGAAATACAGTTTTGAGTACTTGCATTCAATCGCAGCAGCGATTATCAAACTATCGTAGAAGGAAAATTTATATTGCTCTGCGATTTTTATAGCTTGCTGAATAGTAGACTCACTGTTGGCGTGAACTAGATTGCTCAGAGAACCTCTTTAACAGCCTCCCTTATTTCAGGCCACACCCTCTTGAATTTTTTGGATAGGGTATTTGAAAGTTCTTGCAATACCTGAGTGCTTATGAAGGAAATATTTTCCGAAACCAGCTTTCTTGCAATGGTCTGCTTTTGAAGTTCTGTGTCGGAGTAGGTGTAAACCAGAATATTAGTATCAAGAAAAATACTATCGGTCATTAGCCTCTTCGCGATTAAACTTGTATCCAATAGTATTTAGTTTCAAGGCGGTAAAAGAAGCTTGCTTTTTAACCTGTTCCATCTTGTTATTTTCTTCCAATGTAAAGGCAATAACCTCTACCTGCTTGCCAATATAATCTTCAGGCACACGAATTAAAATATTCCGTTCTTCTGGAGTAATGAGTGTTCGTACCATTTTAGTAGTGTTAATTCATCAAAGATAACGTATTTATCTACAAGTAAACTTTATCAATTCTCTCCCTGCAGAGTCTCTCGCTTCGACCTCCAAGGAAAATGATTTATCACCCTCCTATTTCTTCCAGATTATTTTCCATTACCTGAATGGAGTCTCTTGTGCGTTGCGCTTCTTCCATGCGCATTTTTCTTTTTAACATGACTTCCAGAAATGTTTCGTCTGGCAACACGGCCAATGTATCGGCATGAATTGTTGAGTCTCTTCTAAAGATCGTTTGCGAAATTTTTTGGATCAGATCTTCGCTCAATTCATATAAGTCACAATTGAGTTTCGACTGTAATGCTGAAGGAAGCGGTTCGAACCGGGCCTTCGCTAAATCGCTAAATGTTTTATCGGCATATAATTGTTTGAGAAAATAGCCTGCGATCGGCAACGCCGTATTGGAACCTTGCCCAAGCTTGCTGCTGCGAAACCGAATGCGCGGATCATCGGCACCTACCCAACTGCCCATAACAAGTTCGGGCGAAAAACCCATGAACCATCCATCAGCATTTGCTTGTGTGGTTCCTGTTTTCCCGGCCAGGTCTGTATACACGCCATATTTATAGCGGATGCGCGCAGCAGTTCCTTCGTGCACAACTGATGTAAGCATTTGCCTTACTATTTGAGCCGACTCTTTTGTCATGGCAGGCTCTTTACTTACAGCAGGTTTAAAGTCAGTGTATTTTTTTCCATCCACATCTTCAATAGAAGTAATGTAGAAGGGCGAGCTCAGTTGTCCGTCATTGGCAAAGCAACTGTAGGCCGCTACCATTTCAGTTAATGAAATAGAAGATGACCCTAATGCGATAGAAGGAACATCAGGCAATTCGCTAGTAATACCCATGCGTCTCGCCAATGAAATCGTTTCATCCACTCCGGCTTTGTCAATCATCTTCACGGCAATGGTGTTTACGGAATAGGTAAGACCACCGCGCATACTGTATTGAACTTCATAATCGTTTTGCATATTTCGTGGTGTCCACTTTTCTCCTTCTTTATCAATATAGGTTTGCTGACTTGCAGAAATAAGATCACAAGGTTGAATGCCTTCTTCAACAGCCTGGGCATATACAATGGGTTTGAAGATAGAGCCGACTTGTCGTTTTGTAGAGGTCTTCACGTGATCGTACTGAAAAAAATCGTGATCGATTCCCCCTACCCATGCTTTCACGGCACCAGTCTTGGCTTCAATCACCAGAAAGCCCGCGTTTAAATATTGTAAATGATGGATGATGGAGTCGATGGGACTTACCACTTCCTCCTTTACACCTTGCCAGGTAAAGAGCCGCATGGGTATTGGTTTTTGAAGTTCACGTATGATATCATCGTGCACCATGCCTGATTCTTTCATGGTTTTATATCGTGGCGATCGCTCGATGGCATCTTCGAGCACACTCTCTTTTCCTTTCCATGGACGCTCCTTTCCCCAATGATCAAAAAATTGTTTTTGCAGATCCGTCATCTGCGTCTTGACTGCTTCTTCGGCATATTGTTGCATGCGTGAGTCAAGCGTGGTGTACACTTTCAATCCATCGGTGTATATATTGTATGACGATCCATCTTCCTTAAAATTCTTTTCACACCAATCAGAAAGTTCGGTTTTCAAAAATTCACGAAAGTAGGGTGCCAGTCCTTGATGATGGGTAGTGCGACTATAATTTAACACCAAGGGTTGCGTCTTCAGCGAGTCTGCTATCAGGCTGTCTAGCTTTTGGTACTTCACCATTTGCGAAAGCACAGTATTCCGCCGGGCAACAGAGCGATCAGGAAACAAACGTGGATTGTAATTATGGGTTGCTTTGAGTGAACCCACAAGCACAGCGGCCTGCACGGCAGAAAGCGAATCGGTGCTAGTAGAAAAAAAACGACTGGCCGCTGATTGCAAACCAAATGTATTGTCAGGAAATGAAACCGTGTTGAGATACTGTGTGATGATTTCTTGTTTGCTGTAAATCAACTCCAACCGGCTGGCGATTATTACTTCGCGAAGTTTGTTGATCACCATGCTAAGCATCCAATAATTTTTTCGCGGATAAAGATTTTTAGCAAGTTGCTGTGTGATGGTACTGCCACCCCCTGAAGATTCATCCTGAAGGAAAATGGATTTTACAAGAACCCTTCCCAAGCTGGCAAAGTCAACACCATCGTGATCATAAAAGCGCACGTCTTCTGTAGCTACCAACGCATCGATCACAGCAGGCGCAATTTTATCGTAAGGCACTTCTGTTCTGTCTTGAATAAAATAGCGGCCTAGTAAAACACTGTCTGCGCTATACACCTCAGTAGCCAGTTGGTTTTTGATATTTCGAAGTTGACTTGTGCTAGGTGTATCAACCCAAACAATAAGTAAAAGGATAAATAAAAATAATCCTATTGGACTTAAAATGAAGGTTAGTATTTTAGTTTTCGGATGAGTTTTAAAATAGGCTTTTAGTTGTAAGTAGTGTCGGGCCGTCCACTGTCTGATTGGGGCCAGCTTGGTATATAAGGTATTCCATACGTACAAAATTTTTTGCCAGACCTGATTAAGCATCGCCTTCATACGAATCTCCTTCTATGGGAAAAATAAGAACCGGCAATATGACGAACAATTACGAAGGATAAAACAAGGTGTCAGTATTTGATAACGATCGGTTTTAAAATTCTACGGGTATCGCTACATTTAACGAGCGTAAAACCTTGACCATCATGTATAAAATTCTATCTACTGCTTGTTCCTACCCGCCATTCCGGAGGAGGTGGGCATGTCCACCCAGTGGTTGCAACGAATGGATAAAGTAGCAACGGAAAACAGTAAGGCATTTCATTCCCCAGGTTGGAATGTTACTTCGGTCTTTGCTGAATTGACCTATCAGGCTATTATGGATTAGCTTTACGTTTGTATTTTGGACATTGAAAATAATCGACACGGCTGTGCGATCCGGGTGTTTTGTTTTTATTTTTCGTTAGATTGTTTACATTAATAAATAAATAAGAGGGAATGTTGAAGATTCTGATCATTGATGATGAAAAACTAGATTTGTTTATTTCAAAGAAACTCTTGAATATGGAGTATAACGCTGAGGGATTTTCTACACTTCCTGAAGTGCTGAGTTGGGCGCAAGAAAATACGTTTGATATTGCCATTATTGATTACTATTTGATCCCGCCCTTATTGGGAGATGAAGTGTTACGGGAACTTCGGGCAATAAAAGGTGACACCTTCAAGGCTTATCTGCTGAGTAACTATGTCGATAGCCAGCAAACCGAAAAACTTTTAACACAAGGATTCTCCGGTGTTATCAATAAACCGTTGACGTTAGAAGGGTTTAAGGTTTTGATTTCTTAACTACCCAAAGCTTTTTTGTATCGAAAGAATAATGTTGATAATGGAATCAACATGAGGCCGGAGAAGGCAAATGTTACAAAGGAAATCCGAAGACCAACGGCGTGTGCCAGATAACCGATCAACGGCGGGCCCAGAAATGCACCGGCCAATCCATACGTTGCAATGATAGAGATGGCCATGCCGGGAGAATACTTTTTGCCATATGCAGCTTGCGTAAAAGTCATGGGGATAACGGAGGCGGTACCTAATCCAACTAAACAAAAACCAATAAGGGATGTCCAGAAGTAGGGAAGGATAATGGCCAGGCTTATGCCAGCGGCAATCAACAAGGAACTAACCATATACGTATTATGCGTTCCGATTTTTTCTGCAACACGATCGGTAGTAAAGCGTGACAACGCCATAAAGACCATGAAGATGAGATAACCAAGTGTAAAAACTTCTTCATGCACAACATCTTTGAAATACAAACCGCTCCAATCAAACATGCCGCCTTCACAAATACCGGCAAAGAATACCAGCAAGCCCAGGTAAACTATGTACGGATCAGGTTTGCCCAGTTGCAATTTGTTGCCCGTGGTAGACCGATCATCACGCAATAGAAACCGATACGAAATCATAGTGGCGAGTAAAATGATCAGGGATACGATAGCCAAATGAATTTTCATCGGCACATGGAGCGTGATAAGAAGTGTTGATAGCAGTACACCCATAATCCCACCTGAACTCCACAGCCCATGAAAGGAGCCATTGATTTTTTTGTCAGATGTTTTTTGAAGGGTGAGGGCTTGCGTGTTCATGGAAATATTCAACACGCGCATACTGAAAGCATACAAGCAAAGCGGAATAACTAATGTAAGGGTGTTGCCAGCAAAGCCCACTACAAAAATGGCAAAGACATGGATAAGAATTGCAAAAAGTATGGGCACTCGACTGTCAAACCGGGAAACCAACCAGCCCGAGAGCGGCAAGCCCATAAGCGAACCCAGCGGCATCACAAGTAGAATGGTGCCAAGCTCTGCATCATTATAATGGAAAATATCTTTAATGGTAGGTATTCGTGAAGCCCATGACGCAAAACTAAAGCCGGACAAAAAGAAGAAGACACTTAAGTATACGCGCTGTTGATATTTGATTTCCATTCGATGGGTTTGGCGAAGTGCAAATATCTTTTCTTTTGACGAATAGTGATATACCGGTTGCGTTATTATTCGACCTCAGTTCACATTCGTCCAGATATGGCAAGATGGTAACGGTTGAATACACATAAGAAAAATGATTTCCTGAAAGCTCGTGAATCTGATTGAGAACAGCATGTGGCACTGCATGCAAAATCATCCGTAAAAATTACTATAACGATTTCTATATCCCCAAAAGCAAGTGGTGCCTAAAAAAATGAAGGCTGAGAAATTTCGGTTGTGTTCACTTTTGAAAAAGAAAGTGTACGAATTTGTAATTTATAATTCCATATCGTTATGATGGATTCACAATATCTTAACGGAGAGTGTCAAGAAGCGCAGATTTGCTGCTATAATTTTTTTTTGGATCGATTCATAGATCTTGGTTTAGTATTTGATATCGGGTGAAGCATGAAATTGTCATCACCGGGATAGGGCGACCACACGAGGATGAATTTATTATCAGGATACTATCACACTCCCACACAACTCGCAACTCGTAGCTAGTAACTCGCAGCTTTTAAACTAATACAGATGAAAACAATCATTGCCATTATTCTCTGGCTCATCCTGTTCGCCCTCTGTTGGCCAATCGCGCTCGG
>JBBRKB010000227.1:0-6582 GCA_038218385.1 Cytophagales bacterium
AACAGGTAGAGAAATTTCTGGATCAGAATAAAACCTTCACCTTGGTAAGTGAAAAAAGAGCCTGGCCGTCAGAGGGGTTTGATGGTTTTTATATGGCGCTGATAAAAAGGGCGGAGTAGGCACGTTTTACTTTCAGTCAACAATAAACCTGGTTCAGCATCACGCTAGTTCGAATGAAATCCTTTAACTTTCATTACAATGTACAAGTAGTGAAAAGGAAGATCAAGTGTGAAAAAGGAAGATCAAGTGGATATGATGATTGAACCATCTCAAGAAAAATCTTTCGAAACGCGCGTTGTCATGCTCATTTCCGCGCTGGCAATGGCGCGACTTGTTTCTGCGCTTATACAAGATTTCTTAGGAACCCGGCAATCCGCAGAAATCATTACGGATTCGCTTCTGCTAGTGGCGTTTACCGGTATATTCATTTTTATATACAAAAGAAAAAATTTCGAAGCCATACATCCACTTGTCGCGGTCTTCTATACAGCCTTACTGGCTTTGAATTTCGTTCAGTTTGGTGGGGCATTGGGTCACACAAAATACAACTACCTCGAAGGTGTTTTTATAACCATCCTGTTCTATAATCCACCCCATCTTTATAGGCTTCAGGTATTTCAAATTATGATTATAACCTGCCTTGGCATATGGGCCTTTAGCGACCCCGTATATTTTCATTCACTCAACATTTCATCCGGCCCCTCCTATCAGGATTATTTGTCTGGTCTTGTTGCCATCATTGTCATGACCGGGTATCTGAAAATTATTACTGTGAATGAAATCAATCTATATCAATCATTAAACACTTTGCTTTCAAGCAATGTATCGGAAGCTGAGAAATCAAAACAACTTTTGATAGAAAACAACGAAGTTCTTAAAGTAGCTCAAACCAAACTTGAAACGGAACTTGACAAACGAACGCATTCCTTGCGCTTGCGCAATGATGCACTCGAAAAGTACATCCTGTACAACACCACCAAATTAGAAGGGCCTATTGAAAATTTAAAATCTTCAATCGACCAGTTACAAGATGGTTCACACTATACCGAATTGTTGAACTCATCACAAGAGGAATTGCACATGGTATTAAAACAGATCCGTGAAGGACTCCTTACAAAGGGTCAAATTAATAGAAACGAAATTACGAGAAATGATTTACAAAATTGAGCGTGAGTTGTTCTTGTATGGACTTGTGATAGCCATTGTCCATCATGTTTTTCAATTGGCTTGGAAATCTATCCAAACACCTTCGCTAACGTTGGCCATCCATGGCGGGTTTATCCTGTTTTCCCTCATGCTGTTCCTTGTTGCGCGAAGGATAAAACGTACCCACATATTGGCATTCCTATTTCATGTGGCGCTTCTACCTGTTTTTATTTATTTCTGGAAAGTTTCCAATGGGTACTTCGGTAGCGTTCCACTCTTCTTTTGTATTTATGTTGCGTTTGTTATATGTACGTGCCATGGATGGACGTTGGTGGCCTCACTACTGCTATATACATTCGTAATTTTGGGCTTGATCTACATGCCCACTGTATTTGAAGCCAGTCATTTAAAGTCAACCGCTATTAGTGAAACCAAAAACACTATTGATTTCCTGATTGCCCTTGTCATGGTTATGCTTTTTGTTTCACAATTAAAAAACAAATTCAATTTCTACCGTGAGGAAATAGCTTTACAAAACAGTCAACTCCAAAATGTCGCCACACAACTTCATGATCACAATGAAGAAATTAGTCTCCAGCACGAAGAAGTTAAGGCTATCAATGAAAACTTAGAGACTATTATTATGGAACGGATGCGTGAAATTGAAATGAAAAACAAAGCCCTATCGGAATATGCCTTTATCAACGCTCATCTCTTACGGGCACCGCTTAGCAGAGTACTCGGCCTTATCTATTTGATGCAGACGGAAGCAGATGCCAACGTAGGTCAACTGAACCAAATAAAAACCAATGCCCGGCAGGTCGATGAAATAATCAAGCAGATAAACGCGACCATTGAGTGATCTCCGAAACAGACATCGTTTTTTAATCCATAACATAGGCATAATGAACTTTAGCGTCATGGCTTTATGTTGTGCCGAAATATTGTGATAATTAACACCTCTATAACAATTCAAACTTTAAAACTACCCTTATGAAAAAAATTTTAATTGCCATGATGCTTATCTTGCCGATGGCAGGCTTTAGTCAAGGTGCATTCCAACAAGAGTTTTTGGGAATGTTCGGTTACGATGAAGGACAAATTCTTTCGCTCGGTGAGGCCATTCCGGAAGCTAAATTTGACTGGACTCCTTCAACTGGCGTGCGGTCTGTGGGCGATGTGCTCCTTCACATTGCCTCCACCAACTATTACATTACTATGAATATGGGCTTTGCTTTACCAGCAGGCGTTGATCTTACTAAAATAGAATCAATAAAAGGAAAAGCTAAAATCATGGAAGCGGTAAAAAACTCCTTTGCCTTTGTGAAAGAAAGTGCAGGCAAAGTGGCAGATACCAATCTTGCCGATAAATTTAAATTGCCCTTCGGAGAATTCAGCAAGCGTGGCGCATTCATGGTTTTATTAAACCACTCTGGTGAGCACAAAGGTCAGCTTATAGCGTATGCACGCATGAACAACATCACACCTCCATGGAGTAAAAAGGGAGCCGAATAATTTTTTTACATCACAATATTTTAAAGAGGAGGCTGGTTAGCCTCCTTTTTTATTTCATCTAAATTGTCAGCGTTCAACAGGTGGCTAAATATTTGTAGTAATACGTTATATTGCCCTTCCGAAATACAAACGGCTTAAGAATAAACAATGAACGAAGAAAAACATTGGAATGAAATCGGAAAAAGTTATGATGGAGAGATATTTGACGTTTTCAAATCCAACAAAAACAATACGTTACAACAATACTTTAGAAAACACCGTAACAAAAAACATACGGCTATAGATTTTGGTTGTGGCACAGGAAAAGCGTTTGAATACATGGCGCCCTTCTTCAAAGAAGTGTTAGCTATCGACATATCACAAAATCTGCTAGACATCGCCAAGACATCGCGTTATAAAAACATCGCCTACAAAAGAGCTGATCTCACACGCCACGATTTAAAATTTCCACATGCCAACTTTGCTTTTTGCTGCAACGTGGCCATACTGCCACTGCGTGAAAAAAACCTTAACATCATTCACAACATTGAAAAACATTTACACACCAAAGGTGTAGCCCTCTTCGTTATTCCCTCGCTGGAATCTGTGCTCTATGCCACATCACGCATGGTTGAATGGTATGCTAAAGAAGGAACCAGCAGGAGTGAAATTCCAATGGAAGATTTTGAATATTACCGCACCACCCGTGATGTTGCCAATGGCATCATCCACATTGATAATGTACCTACCAAACATTATCTGGGTGATGAGGTACACGCTGTTTTCAACAACACCAAACTAAAGATCACATCTCTCGATAGACTTGAGTATAGCTGGGCTACAGAATTTGGGTCACCGCCTGCATGGCTAAAAGAACCTTTTCCATGGGATTGGCTTGTAGAATGTAAAAAAATATGACCCTCTGCATAAGCCATCCTACCGTGATGTAAAAAACCTTTGGACACTTTATAATTTCCCTTAACTTCAAGCAAACGTAAACCACCTGTGAAAATAAAATCAACATTTTGTGTAGGCACAATACCCTTGATCATGTTACTAACAAGTGCTACGTTGCATGGACAAACCTTCAAAGCATACGACCAACCCATTCCCGGAACAGAAGTAAAATTTAAAATGGTACCTATACCTTCAGGTACTTTCACCATTGGTAGCCCTGCTGGTGAACCTGGACGAGAGATTGACGAGGGGCCACAAAAAAAAATAATGCTATCCGCATTTTGGATGGGTGAAACGGAAGTAACGTTTGGCGAGTGGGATCTTTTCTTTAAAAATCTGGACATCCCAGCTGGAAAAAACATAGATGGAGTTTCACGCCCAACACCACAATACATTGACCTTACCTGGGGCATGGGGCGCGATCTAAAAAATCCAACCAATAGCATGAGCCAGCAAGCCGCCATGATGTATTGCAAATGGCTGTATGACCAGACGGGTGTCTTCTTTCGCCTGCCCACGGAGGCCGAGTGGGAATATGCATGCTTAGCCGGAAACACATCAGCATTTTCCTTTGGCAATGACCCTGCAAAGCTTGGTGAGTATGGCTATTTTAAAGACAACAGCGGAGGGAAATTTCACAAAACGAAACAACTAAAACCAAACGCATGGGGATTGTATGACATGCTGGGAAACCTCAGCGAATGGACGCTAGATCAATACACTGAAAATAAATATGAATCGTTGGCACCCGGCACAAAGGATCCCATAGCCACACCGGCAAAGCGCTATCCGCGCGTGGCAAGAGGCGGATCATACATGGATGAGTCTACTGCACTGCGCTGTTCAAACAGAATTCCTTCCGATGCCAAGTGGAACCAACGTGACCCGCAGATACCGAAAAGCAAATGGTGGCTCACCGATGGAATGTATATGGGATTTCGCGTAGTAAGACCACTCAAGCAACCTTCCAAAGATGAAATAGAAAAATTCTATACACCGTATTTAGACAAATAATTTTCACATTCTTAATATCCATAAATCCATTTACATGAAACCTTCAGATAAAAATTTCAATTCTTCGCGCAGAACATTTGTAAAATCATCTGCCGTATTGGGCGGAAGTATGTTTGCTGCCCCCCTACTATCCCAAGCAGGATATTTTCATTCCGTTGATGACACCATAAAAATTGCACTGATTGGATGTGGCGGAAGAGGAACCGGTGCTGCTATGCAGGCGCTTAAATCAAGAAAAAATGTAAAGCTTGTTGCTATGGCAGATGCCTTTAGAGATCGGCTTGATAACAGCTACAAAGCCCTTACATCAGAAGACGCGGAAGAAGCGGGCGTGAAAGATCGTGTTACCGTTAAAGAGGAAAACAAATTCACTGGGTTCGATGCCTATCGGAAAGCAATGGCTCTGGCCGATGTTGTGATACTGGCTACACCTCCCGGTTTTCGCCCCATACATTTTGAAGAGGCCATCAAACAAAACAAACATGTATTCATGGAAAAACCTGTAGCGACAGATCCTGCAGGTATTAAAAAAGTATTGGACACTGCAGCGATAGCAAAGCAGAAAAAATTAAATGTGGTTGTTGGCCTACAACGCCATTATCAAAATTCGTATAAAGAATTATTAAAGCGCGTTCAAGATGGAATGATTGGCGAGATCACTTCTGGCCAGGTGTGGTGGAACAATGATGGTGTATGGGTGAAAATGCGTGAACCCCAACAAACTGAAATGGAGTATCAAATGCGCAACTGGTATTATTTCAACTGGCTATGTGGTGACCACATTACAGAGCAACACATCCACAACCTTGATGTGATGAACTGGTTCAAAGGATCTTATCCTGTAAAGGCCCAAGGGATGGGTGGCCGGGAAGTGCGAACCGGAAAAGAGTATGGTGAAATTTTCGATCACCATTATGTAGAATACCATTATGCCGATGGCACTATTTTAAACAGTCAGTGCCGCCACATAAAAGGCACGTATGCCAAGGTTGATGAAATGATCGTGGGTACGAAGGGCATTGTAAAATGCGGTGCAGGTGAAATATCATCTCATGGAAAATCATTGTATCAATATGATATGAAGAATGAAAACAATGCCTATCAGACCGAACATGATGAGTTGTTTGAAGCCATTACAAAAGGAGAATACAAATTTGCCGATGCAGAAAATGGAGCGAAGTCAACATTGACTTCCATTATAGGGAGAATGGCAACATACTCAGGGCAGATTATTGAATGGGACGCAGCACTCAACTCTGGCCTAAGCCTACAGCCTGAGAAATATGATTGGAAAGCAAACCCTCCTGTACTTCCCAACAAAGATGGCTTCTATCCCATCGCTGTACCGGGTGTTACGAAATATTTTGCTTAGGAATATTATTAATATTAAAAATAAAAGTGTCTATTAGACGCAAAATAGTTTTGTGCATTTATAAACAGAGGATGATCATAATGATCATCCTCTGTTCTTTTACCACAAAACTGAACCCTGCCGATCGGGTATGAAAAAGAAAGGGAGCCCCAGCAAGAAATCCTCTCGAAATTGAAAAGGCCATGCAAGAAATGAAGCAAAATCAAAACAAGGCACACAAACTAAAATCTACTAGTCTTATTCAAAATGAAAACACCTATACTGCTTGCCTCAGAAATTGAAAAAAACGAAATAGCAGACCCTTCCGAGCTCCAACCCATAGTGTCACAACTATCTAATGAGTTGACACAGGTATGCCTGAAATTAAAACAAGAACTTTTAAAATACGCTTGATGGATTTACAAACCACATCATCGCTGGTGAGCGAAATAAAAAAAGAGAGCATTCTAAAACTTAAAGAGAATACCGATAAAATACTAAAATGTGTGACCGAGGTGGACACCCATGAGGTATGGAAAAAACCAAATGCATCTTCCAACAGCATAGGTAATCTTATCCTTCATCTTTGCGGAAACATTACCCAATACATTATCTCATCC